>CAZOON010000121.1:0-5473 GCA_964581445.1 uncultured Halanaerobiales bacterium
AAACAGCTATCAAGAAAGTTGAAACAGCTATTAATTCAGGCGAAAAAGATAAAGCAACTGAAGCTTTAAACAACGCTTATAAAAAACTAGATATAAGCGTATCAAAAGGCATACATCATAAAAATTATGCTGACAGACAAAAAGCTCGCTTATCAAGAAAGATTAATAATCTTTAAATTTTCATTGCGTTCGTAAAGCGAACGTTTTTTATTTATATCAAAAAAAATAACTCTACTTAAAATAGTAGAGTTTTTTATATTTTCAAAAGAAATAATTCTAAACCTAATTTTTTATCGATTTTACCACTCTTTATTTGGTAATCTAAGTCATATAGTTGATTAATGTATTCTTCTAATAAAACCTCTTCAACTTCTTCTGCATTTTTCTTCATATAATACGCTCTACCACTTGAAATATTAAAGTATTTAAGGATATCTTTTTGATTATAACCCATTTTTAATAATGCTTTAGTATGTAGAATTTCAAGAAATTTATTGGTAATTGAACTTAAAATCCAAATAGGATTAGTATTAATCTGATTTAAATCCCGATATATTTCCATTAATTTAGTTTTATCATTATTAAATAAAGCATTCACTAAGTCATAAATATTCTCATCAATATCCTTACTAGTAATTTCTGATATCATATCTGAATTAATAAATACCCTGTCATTATCAATCTCAGCCCCGTTTTCAGCTAATAATTCTCTAATTTTTTTATCATCAATTTTTACACCAGTTTTCCCCAGTATTTTTAAAGAAGCATCATGTATTTTTTCTATTTTAATCTCATCTAATATATTAAATCTAACAGAATCTCGCAAATTAGAATTCATATATAAACCTCCTCTTAAAATATATCAAGTAACCCCAAGATATGCCTCTTTTATATGTTCATCTTTCATCATTTCTTTACTTTCACCGCTCATCTTTATCTCTCCCTGCTCCAGGACATAAGCCCTATCAGCTATTTCCAGAGTACGATTAACATTCTGCTCTACAATTAATATAGTAACTCCCCTTGACTTCAAATCTAAAAATACCTTAAATACATCTTCCACCAATTGAGGAGCAAGACCTAATGAGGGCTCATCAACAATAATCATTTTGGGACCAGTCATTAATCCTCTTCCTATCGCCAGCATCTGTCTTTCTCCACCACTCATAGTGCCGGCATACTGATCCAGCCTCTCCTTTAAACGAGGAAAAAGTTGAAATACATCTTCCATATTTTTATGCACTACATCTTTTCCCAGGGTATATCCTCCCATCAAAAGGTTTTCCTTTACCGTCATGCCCGGAAATAATCTCCTATCTTCTGGCACATAAGAAAGACCCATTTTTGTAATTTCATGTGTCTCCAGGTCATTAATTAATTGACCATCAAAATGCATCTCACCCTCCAATAAATTAAGTAAACTCATTACAGTTTTAAGAGTAGTAGTCTTGCCGGCGCCATTAGGCCCAAGCAGAGCAACTATTTCACCTTTATTTACTTTTAAACTCACATCCCATAATATCTGCAGATTACCATAAGCAACCTGTAGTTCTTTTAATTCTAACAATTTCTTCCCTCCTTAACCCAGATAAGCATCAATAACTTTTTCATTATTTGAAATCTCTTTTGGATTACCCATACCAATTAGTTCTCCAAAATTTAAGACTGCTATACGATCACATACTTCCATAATTAATTTCATGAGATGTTCAATCACCATAATTGTTACACCACTATCCCTGATTTTTCTAATTAAATCAATAAAATCAGGTAATTCGCCGGGAGTTAATCCTGCAGCTACTTCATCCATTAATAAAAGATCACAATTAGTGGATAGAATCCTTGCCATTTCAACCCTTTTTAATTGAGTAGTATTAAGATTATTTGCAAGGGTATCAGGAGATAATGAAAAATCTACAAAATCCAACGTTTCCAGCGCCCTATCTCTCGCTTTGCTTGTAGAAATTTTTTCATCGCCAAAAATTGCACCTATCATGACATTCTCCAGTACAGTCATTTTATGGAAAGAGCGAACAGTCTGAAAAGTACGAGCCATTCCCTTATGACAGACATCTTCTGGAGATAAGCCTGAAATATCTTCATCTTTAAAATATATATTCCCTCCATTTGGTTGATAAACCCCTGTAATAGTATTTATGAAGGTTGATTTACCTGCCCCGTTTGGTCCTATCAAACCAAATATTTCTCCCTTGTTTATTTCAATTGATACATTATTTACTGCAATTAAACCACCAAATTGTTTCACCAGATTTTTAGTTTTTAACATTGCAACACCTCCGGATCTAATTGGAGAAAGCAGGCGGTTGAAAAAAATACAACCGTCTGCATCCCAGATTTTATTTTAAGTATTCAGGTATTTGAATTTCCTTTTCTGCCCAGGCATCTGGCCAGATAACAGAATCTTCGCCTTCCTTATATTGAATAACAGGGAACATATAATGTTCTGGACCAACTATAGGATCTGGCCATGTATCATGTGTATATTTAAGTTCATTCATAACCAGACCATCAGTATAAGTTATCTTACCTGTCATAAGATTTTCTTCTCCAAATTCAGCAAGGTTTTCACTATTTAATTCACCATATTTGTCATAGGCGGTATTTAAAACCTTGATAAAGAAATTGGCATAATCATATGTTAAGGCTGCTGCAGTTGGGCTTGGCTTGAAACCATATTTATCAGCAAATTCCTGTTTAAATTCTCTAGCCTCTTCAGTAGCCCATTGAGGAATCTGATCAAGCATATAATCAGATGAATCACCAGTTAATTCATACCATTCACCAGTCCAGCCCAGTCCATCAGCAACAACCATTGCATCTAGATTTATCTCTCTAGCCTGTTTTACAAAAGAAGAAAATGCTGAAACAGAACCAACTGTGCCTGCCATTAAATTAACTTCCTGGTCTTTCAATTTCTGCAATAATGGATAGAAATCTGTTTCAGTTTTTCCGAAAAATTCTGTAGCTACAATTTCCCAGCCATGTTTTTCCAGTTGTTCTGCAATCCCAGCACCAAAATCTCTACCCCAATCAGTATCATCACCATATATAGCTGCCCTTTTCTTTTCTGGATTCCATTTGCCAGATTTAATAGCTTCTTCTAAAGCCATAACATAACCAGTGGTTAATAATTTAGGTGATGGCCATGCTTTACCCAGCCAATATTTATATCTATCTGGATTTTTATTATATTTCTCATTTACAACTACTGTAGCACCATAGCCAAAATAATGAGGAATCTTATGCATTGCGCAAATATCCATCAAACCAACGGTTACCCAGCTATGCCAGTTAATTAAACCTACATCCATACCATCTCTAAGAATTGCTTTTTCATAGGCCTGGGTTGCCTTGGCTGTTTCTGATTCTGAATCAACCCAGAGAAGTTTTATCTTATAATCGCCTACTGTATAGTCAATATTTTCAAAAGCCATCTCAATTGCACCTTTAAATTCTTCACCAACTCTAGAACTGGGACCTGTTAAAGGTGCAACAACACCCACTTTAAGCTCCTTTTCCTCTGCTACTACAGCAAATGTAAAACCTACTAACATCACAAACAGTAAAGATAAGATTAAAAACTTTTTACTCATTTTCTTCCTCCTTTAAAAATTTTTTTCTAATCTGAAAATTTAATTTAAATAAACTATTTAAGCACAAATCACCTCCTGCTTATAGTTAAGACCTCAGATATATATAATTTATGCTTCTAATTGTCCGGCTAATTTATTATCACTAAAACGAGCTCTTATATCATTAAAAAGTTTGGCCATACCTCCTGGATAATAAATCATAATTAAAATCAAAAATACACCATAAAGTATTAGTCTCAATTCCATCATAGGTTTTAAATATTCTAGCAAGGGTAATAAAATCAATGCAGCAAGAATACTTCCCCAGATACTACCCCTTCCCCCTATATAAGAAATAGCAAGTATTTCAACTGTTTTGGTTGTATGTGTAACCTCAGGTGTTAAAATCTTAAAATAATGAGCATAAAACCAACCAGCAACACCTGCAATCATACAGGATAGGGTGAAATTAATAACCTTATATTTAGTAGGATTGACACCTGATGCCTTTGCTGCATCCAGGTCCTGACCAATAGCCAAAAATGCCATTCCTATCTGTGAATTAACAACATATTTCAAGAAAAGATAAGTTAATACAGTTAAGATAAGAATAATATAATAATATGGTATATTATTTACTGTAAAAAACAGGGGTGGTACAATCAATCCAGAGCTTCCTCTTGTTAATCCCACCCAGTTAATAGCTACAGAGTGAACAGCCAGGGCTAAAAACCAGGCCATACAGGCAGCAAATATACCTCTTAATCTCAGTGTCAATACTCCCAGTAAAAAACCAATAATTCCTGTCATTAAAACTGCCGCAATAAGTCCAAACCAGGGTGACAAACCCAATTTAGTACATACAATTCCTGAGGCATAGGCCCCTATTCCCATAAATGCAGCATAACCAAAATTTAGTATATTAATAAAACCATTACTAAAGTCAAATCCCATACCCAGTATTGCAAAAATCAAACTGGTAATAATCAACCTTAAATAAAAACCATCACCAAGTATTAATGGCATTATCAACATTATTAGCAGTATTATTGCAGCAACTGGGGAAATATGAACTTTATTAAAAATTAATTTTAATCCACTTTTCTTTTCACTCATGTCAAATACCTCCAGTTAGATTATTGCTCCCAGATACTCTTTACGCCTTTTTTACCGAATAAGCCTTCTGGTTTAAAAATAAGTATTAATATAATAACAGCCAGACTAACTGCATTCTGCCAGCCTGCACCAAATATATAGTAAGAAACAGTTTCTAACATACCAACAATAATACCACCTATAATAATTGGCCCAACATTACCCATGCCAATTAATATAATGACAAACCAGGATTTATATAAAGGCATCATTCCCATCATAGGGTAAGCAGAATTAATGGATAAAAGACTTGAACCGGCAACACCTGCAAGTCCTGCACTTAAAGCAAATGTGAGGGTATATATATTCTTCAAATTAACCCCTGTTAATTGAGAACCTACCTCATCCTCAGATACAGCCTTTATTGCTCGACCAGTTTTAGTATTATTAAGAAAATACCAGAAAATCACTACTGTTACTATAGCAATTACAAATCCCATAACTCTATCAACAGGAATCCTCATATCTGAAAGTAAATTCATACTACCAGACCAGAATTCAGGAACTCCTTTAAAGGTAAAACCGAAAATCGCCTTCATTGTATTCTGAAGTATAATTCCAATTCCCAGTGTAAGTAAAAATGTATTCATTAACCATGTTCCTTCTTTGGACCTGCTACGTAAGGGACGAAATAAAAGCACTTCTATAATAGCCCCAATAACAAAGACACCTACTGCAGCTGCTGCAATTGAAGCCAGTGGTCCCAGGTTAAAATAAGTATAAGC
>CAZOON010000122.1:0-5450 GCA_964581445.1 uncultured Halanaerobiales bacterium
GGCTCTACTCTGTCCATATGGGCTGAAAACAATAAAACAGGATAGTCTTTTTCCCCTTCCAGGGTGGCAATTATATTTCCTGTATTACCATTAATTTTAACTCCTGTATTATCTTCTTTTACTGATAATCCCAATCCTTTTAATTCATTTTTTAATCTATTTGCAATATTTCTCTCTTTTAATGATAAACTATCTATCTTAACAAGTTCAAGAAACAGCTTAATAAGTCTGTTTTTATCTAACATTATAATAAAACCTCCTGTATATAATATAAGTCTTTAATATTATTTCTATGATACTTATTAATAATTTAATAGAAAAAAAGAAAATTAAAAAACTGCTGAAGATTTACTCCAGCAGCTTTTTTCACGTTCCACTTTTATAATTCCTGACCTTCATCAAGAGCCTTTTCGTTTAATGGAATTAAATTATGCCTTCTCTCTGGTAAAACATTATAGAGAGATTTTTTTATTATCTCCAGGTCAACAATTTTTTTTCTGGATAAATAAGCACCAAGCATAACCATATTGGCAATTCTACTATTTCCAAGTTTATTAGCAATATCATTAACAGGAACTTTAATTACCTCAATATCATCTCTTTCACAACTTTTACTTATTAAAGAAGAATTAATAAACAAATATCCACCTGCTTTTACCATACCTGAAAATTTTTCCATAGAAGGAAGATTCATAGCAATCACTGTATCTGCTTTAGATGTCAATGGAGATGGAATTTTTTTGTCTGAAACTATAACTGTACAGTTTGCGGTACCACCTCTCATTTCTGGTCCATAAGAAGGCATCCAGGAAACTTCTTTCCCCTCTTTCATACCTGAATATGAAATAAGCATGCCCATTGACATAACTCCCTGTCCTCCAAAACCAGCTATAATAATCTCTTCCTTCATTTATTCCACCTCCAGAGAAGTCTTCAATTCACCGAGAGGATATTTAGGAATCATATTATCTTTTAACCAATTAACAGCTTCAACAGGGGTCATACCCCAATTAGTAGGACAGGTAGACAATACTTCTACCATAGCAAAACCTTCTCCTTTTAATTGAGTTTCAAAGGCCTTTTTAATAGATTTTTTTGCTTTTCTAATATTTTTTGGATCATGAACAGATACACGAGAAATATAAGCAGAGCCATCAAGCACACTCAACATTTCTGACATTTTTATTGGATAACCTGCAATATTTTTATCTCTACCATAAGGACTTGTAGTTGTCTTTTGATTTAATAAAGTTGTTGGTGCCATTTGTCCTCCAGTCATACCATAAATAGCATTATTAACAAAGATAACAGTTATTTTTTCTCCCCTATTTGCAGCATGAACTATTTCAGCAGTTCCAATAGAAGCCAGATCACCATCTCCCTGGTAGGTGAAAACTACTTTATCAGGATGTACCCTTTTAACCCCAGTAGCAACTGCGGGCGCCCTACCATGAGAAGCTTGATGCATATCAAGATCAAAATATTCATATGCCAATACTGAACAACCTACTGGCGCAACACCTATGGTTTCTTCTTTTATCTCTAACTCATCAATTACTTCAGCTACCAGCCGATGAATTATTCCATGTGTACAGCCAGGACAATAATGAAAAGGTTTATCTGTTAATGCATCAGGATAAGCAGCTACCTTTTTCATGATTTAGCACCTCCTATTTTTACAATCTCATCATAAACTTCTTCAGTTGTAGGAACCATTCCTCCAGGTCTACCATAAAAATGGACAGGCTTTTTGCAGCAAACTGCCAATTGTACATCTTCTACCATCTGTCCTGTGCTCATCTCTACAGTCAGGAAATTATTCACCTGCTCTGCAGCTTTATTAATTACCTCATAAGGAAAAGGGAAAAGTGTAATAGGCCTAATTAAGCCTACTTTTACATCATTTTTTCTTGCCATCTCTATAGCACTTAAAGCTATACGAGCTGTTGTACCATAGGCAACAATAGCTATCTCTGCATCTTCCATATAAATCATTTCATACCTGACTTCATTTTCCTGCATTTTGTCATATTTTCCTTTTAGTTTCCAATTATGTTTCTCCAGATCTCTTGGATCAAGAGCAAGTGAATTAATTACATTTTTCTTTCTACCTTTAGCCCCATCAGTGGCCCAATCTTTATGTGGAAGGTCATTCGGATCAATCTCTCTTTTAAATTCAACCGGCTCCATCATCTGCCCAATCATTCCATCTCCTACAATCATTACTGGATTACGATATTTATCTGCAAGCTCAAAGGCATCTATAGTTAAATCAACTGCTTCCTGTACAGATGAAGGGGCAAAAACCAATAAACGAAAATCACCATGTCCCATACCCTTAGTTGCCTGAAAATAATCTGATTGTGAAGGCTGTATCCCACCTAAACCTGGTCCACCTCTCATCATATTAATAATAACTGCAGGCAATTCAGCACCTGCTATATAAGAAATCCCCTCAGATTTAAGACTTATACCGGGACTGGATGAAGAAGTTAAAACCCTTGCTCCAGCTCCTGCAGCTCCATAAACCATATTACTGGCAGCAACCTCACTTTCTGCCTGCAAAAATACCCCTCCTACTTCTGGCAATCTTCTTGCCATATAAGCAGGTAATTCATTTTGTGGTGTTATAGGATATCCGAAAAAATATCGACAACCTGCTTTAATTGCAGCTTCTGCAACAGCTTCATTCCCTTTCATTAAAATTTTTTCACCCATTATTAAACCTCCCCCTTAATCTTCTCTATAGACTGTTATAACAACATCTGGACAAATTTGAGCACATAAGCCACAGCTAATACAGACTTCCTGGTCTTTTACTTCTGCGGGATGATAACCATGGCTATTAATTCTATCAGACATTTTTATAATATTAACTGGACATACAGTTGTACACAATTCACATCCTTTACATCTTTCTTCATTAAAAACTACTTTTTTTAACTTTTCCATCCATTTATAACCCCCTTAAATATTTGGAGATATTACAAAACTTAATTTATTATATAAAATTTTTTACTGGATTACAAATTTATACATATTCTTTTGCTTTTTCTTTATTTGATATAACTCTATAAGCACCCGAAGCTAATGCTTCTAATTCTTCTTCACCAGGATATATTACTATTGGTGCAATAAAATCTACCATCTCTTTCACTTTTTTTGTAAAATATTCTGAATAGGCAATTCCTCCTGTTAAAATAATTGCATCTATTTTTCCTGCTGCAACAGGAGACAGCTCGCCTATTTGCTTACTCACCTGATATATCATTGAATCCAGAACTAATTTTGCCATATTATCCCCTTTTTTAACCCTTTTTTCAACCTCTCTCATATCATTTGTTCCTAAATAGGCAACAACACCACCATCACCAATTAATTTGTTTTTTAATTCTTTATAAGTGAAATCACCAGAATGAATTAATTCCAGCAGATCTATTGCAGCCAATCCTCCACTTCTATTTGGTGAAAATGCTCCTTCTCCACTTAAGGCATTATTTACATCAATAACTTTAGCATCCCTGTGGATGCCAACAGATATGCCCCCACCAAGGTGGGCAACAATAACTGTGATATCTTCATATTTTTTATTATGCTCATGTGCATATTCCCGAGCTACTGATTTTTGGTTTAAAGCATGAAATATACTTCTTCTTTTCAATTCAGGCATACCTGATAATCTAGCTCTAGAGTCCAATTCATCAACAACGACTGGATCAACAATAAAGGAAGGACAATTAGCTTCATTTGCAATTGTATGAGCCAGGATTGCACCAAGATTACTGGCATGTTCTCCTCGCTCTGCTTTTCTTAAGTCTTCAAGCATTTTTTTATTTACTTTATAAGTCCCACCTGGTATGGACTTTAATAATCCCCCTCTACCAACAACCGCATTTAATTCTGTTAATTTAATATTTTTTTCTTTTAAAAATTTTTTTATATATTTCAATCTAAAATCTTTTTGTTCTATTATTTTATTAAATTTTTTTATTTCTTGTATATCATGGTCTATAGAAATAGTGAATTTTTCATCAAAACCATCAAACAGGGCTAATTTAGTAGAGGTTGAACCAGGGTTAATCGCAAGTATTTTTTCACTCATATTATTGCCACCTATCTCGGAATATAATTTTTTCGTACATTTGCAATGCTAGCTATACGTTCTTCTGCCATTATATCTGCAGCTTTATAAGTTGGAATATTGTCTCTTTTACTAATTTCTATGACTTTTTTAATATTATCATAAATTTTGTTTGCTTTTTTCATTGCTCTATCTCTATTATATCCTCTTAATTCATCATAGACATTAATAACTCCTCCTGCATTAATAACATAATCAGGGGCATATAAAATTCCTTTTTCATCTAGAATATCTCCATGTCTTTCTTCCTTTAAAACATTATTTGCTGCACCTGCAACTACATCACATTTTAATTTGATTATAGTATCATCATTTATAACTGCACCCAGTGCTGTAGGAGCAAATATATCACAATCAATACCATAAATTTCATCTGGCTCTACTACCTTAGCTCCAAATTCATCAACTACTCTATTAATATTTTCTTTTTTTATATCAGTAATAATTAATTCTCCACCTTCTTCGCTAATATGCTTTGCCAGATAATAGCCCACATGCCCAACACCCTGAAGTGCAATTACTTTACCCTCAAGATTAGCTGTCCCATAAACTTCATCTGCTGCAGCTTTCATACCTCTCCATACCCCATAAGCTGTTACTGGCGATGGATCACCACTTTTACCCGGAAGCCCAGCAACAAATTCTGTTTCTTCAGCAACTATTTCCATATCATCCACACATGTATTTACATCTTCAGCAGTTATATAACGACCATTTAGACTCTGAACAAATCTCCCATATGCACGCCAGAGTTCTTCACTTTTAATTTTTTCAGCTTCCCCAATAATTACTGCTTTACCTCCACCCAGGTTTAAACCTGCTGCTGCAGACTTATAGGTCATCCCACGGGATAATCTTAAAACATCATAAAGGGCCTCTTCTTCATTATTATAATTCCAGACACGAGTACCTCCCAGGGCGGGACCGAGAGTTGTATCATGAATTACAATAATTGCCTTTAAACCTGACTCTTCATCATAGTTGAAAACAACCTGCTCATAATTATGTTCAGTCATCCTTTTTAATAATTCTTTCATATTAATACCTCCCTATTTATTAATTAAACCCAGAGTAACTATCTTACCCAGGGCTATAGAATTAAATTTTGTATCTGCTCTATCAGCCCTTGAAGTTATAACCATTGGTATCTTTGCACCACTTACAATACTTGCAGATTTCATTTTAGAATATATAACTAATGACTTATACAGTATATTACCTGCCTCAATATCAGGAACTAATAATATATCTGCCCTTCCTGCTACATTACTTTTTATGCCTTTATGTTTTGCAGCATCAATACTAATTG
>CAZOON010000123.1:0-5404 GCA_964581445.1 uncultured Halanaerobiales bacterium
TTTTTTTGATTTTTCTTCCCTCTCCAAACGTCTCAATGTATCCCGGCTTACTCCTGAAATTTTGCTTAAATTCTTCTATTAATTAAATAATTCATTATTAAAATGAAAATTCCTGCTTTTTCTTCTCATTTTCCCCTGATTTTAGCATTATATTTATCTATAAGTCCCTGGATAATTTTATTAAAATATTTATTAACTACTTCATCAGTGAGTGTTTTTTCAGGTGATTGAAATATTAGCTTAAAAGCAAGACTTTTATTTCCTTCTGGCACTGGATCACCTTTGTATATATCAAATAATTCTATAGTCTTTAAAATCCTGCCACCATTATTTGATATACTCTCATATATTTTATTGACATTTATATCCTCATCTATAATAACTGCCAGATCTCTAGATACTGCAGGGTATTTTGCCAGGTTTTTATATGAATAATCATTAACTATAGCATTATTTATTAAATTCTCAAAATCAAGTTGAAAAACGCTTGTAGCAGGTACCATATCATTTTTTTCTATGATTTCAGGCAATAATTCCCCAATAAAACCTATTTCTTCATCCTGATATAATATTTTTGCGGTCCTTCCTGGGTGAAGAAAATCCAGTTTATGAGTAATAAAACTAATATCCTTCATCTGAAAATAATCGTATAATTTTTCCAGAGCCCCTTTTAGATAATAAAAATCAGCTGCATTATTATTCCACAGGTCTTCTTTCCAGCCCATACTCCCACCGGCCAATTTAATTTTTTCTAAAGGACGTACATTTTTTCCTTGATTGAAAAAAACTTTACCAATCTCAAAAACTCTCATCTCTTTTACCTGTCTTTTGGCATTACGTGATAGAACATCAACAATTCCTGGTATTAAAGAAGTTCTTAACACAGAAAATGACTCATTAAGTGGATTTTTTAATTCTACCCATTTTTGCAAATCAGGATAGTTATTCATCAATAATTTATCATATATTTTCTTTTCAGTCAGGCTAAAAGTCAATACTTCATCAAGCCCAGAGGCAGTAAACTGGTTTTTTACATTATCCTCTATTTTTTGTTTTAAAGTTCTACCACCAATCTGTTTGCTAACAGGTCTTGTCACTGGAATCCTATTATAACCGTATATACGGGCAATCTCTTCAATCAAATCAGCATCAAGCTCAACATCAGTACGATATGAAGGAACAGTAACATTTATTGAACCATCTTTATTATCTTTTATTCTAAATTCCAGGCTTTCTAATATTTCAATAATTTCATCTTTATTTAGCTCTATTCCAATGATTTTATTTGCCCTATCTATATCAAGCTCAATATCCTTCTTCCTATAAACTTCAGGATATTCATCAATAATTCCATTAACAATTTCACCACCTGCATATTCCTGTAGTAAATATGCAGCCCTGTTACTGGCATTTATTAAATTTTCAATGTCTACACCTCTTTCAAAACGGTGTGATGCCTCACTTGGAAGCCCAAGATGACGGGCTGTTTTTCTAATATTAACAGGATTAAAATAGGCAGATTCAAGAAAAATATTGACTGTTTTATCAATTACTTCACTATTTTCTCCTCCCATTACACCTGCTAAACCAAGAGCTTTTTCTTCATCAGCTATTAATAATATATCTTTATTTAATGCCCTTTTTTTACCATCTAACGTAATCAATTTTTCATTTTTTTCTGCCCGTCTAACAATGATTTTTTTTCCTTTTATCTGATCATAATCAAAGGCATGTAAAGGCTGATTATATTCCAATAAAACATAATTGGTGATATCTACCACATTATTAATCGGCCTTATACCAGAAGCCTTTAACCTACTTTGCATCCATTTGGGTGAAGGAGCGATTTCAACATTTTTTATTAATCTCCCTGTATATCTTGGGCATAGATCCTTATCCTCAATCTCTACATCAATAAAATTATTAATTTCCTGATTCTCCAGAGGAGTTATATTAATTTCAGGATAGTTTATTTTTTCTTCATTATTAAGAATTACCTTTATTTCCCTTGCAATCCCCAATAATCCAAGACATCTGGAATAATTGGGGGTAAGATCTAATTTTATTATATATTCATTAAGATTAAGATATTCAGCTATTTCTTCACCTATTTCTGCATCATCTTCTAGAATCATAATTCCTTCTGCTCTTTCATCAATAAGACACAGTTCATCCTCAGAACAGATCATCCCTTCAGATCTCTCTCCCCTTAATTTTGTATTCTTAATTTTCATTCCAGTTGGTAACTTAATACCATTACCTGCAACAGGCACCTTTGCACCCTCATAAACATTACTGGCACCGGTGATTATCTGTAACAATGAATCCTTTCCTGTGTCTACAATGCAAATAACAAGTTTATCTGCATCAGGATGCTCTTTTATCTTCTTAATCTCACCTACAACTATCCCTTCAAGACCTTCCCCTAAATACTCAAGTTCCTCAACCTCAAGACCAGCCATGGTTAATTTTTCAGCTAATTCTTTTGGTGAATAGGGGAAATCAATATATGATTTTAACCAATTATATGCAACTTTCATATTATCACCCCTTTAAAATTGATGTAAAAATCTCCTATCATTTTCAAAAAATAATCTGATATCATCTATTCCATATTTTAATATTGCAATCCTATCCAAACCCATACCAAAAGCATAACCACTATATTTTTCAGGATCAATCCCTGACATCTTTAAAACATTGGGATGTACCATACCTGAACCAAGGACCTCTATCCAGCCTGTATATGAACACAGGGGACACCCCTCTCCATTACAGACAATACAGGAAACATCTACCTCAGCACTGGGCTCGGTAAAGGGGAAATAACTCGGTCTAAACCTAATTGCCCGGTTTTCTCCATATAATGATTTAACAACGGTCTCTATAGTTCCTTTCAAATCACTAAATGATATTTCTTCATCTATTACTAATCCTTCAATCTGATGGAAAATTGGCGAATGAGAGGCATCAAGTTCATCAGAACGGTATACTCGGCCAGGAGCAATAATGCGTATAGGTGGCTTTTCCTTTTCCATAGTCCGCACCTGCACCGGAGAAGTATGTGTCCTTAATAAATAACTATCATCAATATAAAATGTATCCTGCAAATCTCGAGCAGGATGATATTCGGGAATATTAAGAGCTTCAAAATTATTATATTCACTCTCCACTTCGGGTCCTTCAGCAATAGAGAACCCAAGACCAATAAATATATCCTTTAATTCATCAACAACATTACTTATAGGGTGTTTATGGCCAATTAAAGGCTTATACCCTGGTAAACTAACATCAATCTTTTCCGCTTTTAGCCTGTCCCTCTTCACTTTTTCTTCCAATTCTTGCTTTTTATTTAAAATTAAAGTTTCAATTTTATTTTTTAAAATATTAGTCTTTTTACCAATTAGGGGTCTTTCTTCAGCATTAAGCTCACCCATTTTACTAAAAACATCTGCTATTTCACCTTTTTTTCCCAGATATTTGATGCGCAATTTTTCCAGTTCATCTAGATTATTAATTTTTTTAAATACATCTTTAATATTTTCTTCCATATTTTTTAATTTTCCTTTTATCCCCATAAAAACACCTCCAAAAAATTTTATCATAAAAAATAAAAAACCCCCGTCCAGGGGACGAGAGCATCGCGGTACCACCCTAATTGCCTTTTGTATAAAAAGACCACTTGATAAATAATTTAACGAAATTATTAAAATTCCGGGAAGACCTACTATAAATTCAGTCCCCGGCTCCAGAGTGAACTTCATTATCACTTAACCTTAAGATTGTTCTCAGTTTAATAACAATCTATCTCTGATAAGGATAGAGATAACTACTCTCTCTTTCATTGCCTTTATTATATATAATTTTCTGAACTACTTTTCTTGTTTCTCCCAAAAAATTGGCGATAGGCAAGATAAGCACTAACTGAACCCGTCTCTTCGAAAATCCTCCAGAAGAATGTTGCGGTCAATCCCAAGTAGACCACATCCTTTCAAGAGTATTAAGGTATTAACACATTTAAATTATATCACAGCCTTTTTTGATTGACAAGGATATATTAAAAAAATTTCTGAATCTTCTTACCCAATATTATCCTGCAATATTATATGATACATTAAAATCCCTCCAGAAATAGCTGCATTCAATGATTCAATATTGCCTGGTAGTGGTATTTTTATTGCTATATCTGCCATCTCATTTAATTTATAGCTTACCCCTCTTGCCTCATTGCCAATCACCAGTAATAATGGAAAATTATAATTTAACTGATAATAATATTTTTTTGCATTTAAATCTGTACTTATTATTTTATATGAACTATCATTTAACAGCTCTTTAAGTTCTTCTAAGCTAACATTATATATAATTGGGATATTAAATATTGCCCCCATTGTAGAGCGTAATACTTTAAGGTTAAAAATATCGACAGAACCTTTTAATGATATTATACCATCAAAATCTGCAGCAAGGGCAGTTCTTATTAGAGTACCCATGTTTCCAGGGTCTTGAACCCTATCCAGAACTAATATTCTTTTCTTCTTCTTTAAAAATAAATTTTTGTCATATACAGGCTCATCAACTATCGCAATAATCCCCTGTGGATTAACAGTATCAGCAAGTTCATTAAAAATATTTTCTTCAATAATATATATATTTGTATTATCAGATAATTTCTCTTTTATTTTATTGGCAGCAATAGATTTATTAAACTCCGGGGTCATATAAATACTATCAAATTTTGCATTACTATTCATAGCCTCTAAAACTATATTTTCACCTTCAAGTATATATTTACTTTCTTTTTTCCTTTTACGGGAATTATATAATTTTGATAAATATTTTATTTTATCATTTTTACTGCTACTAATTATATTTTTCATATAATCACCTGTTTATAATATAAAACCCGGCTAATATAACCGGGTTTTATATTAAGCATTTAATTTTTCTTTAGCTACATTTACTAATTCAGTGAAAGCATTTTCATCATTCACTGCTAAATCAGCCAACATTTTACGGTCAATCTCAATATCGGCCTGTTTTAAGCCATTAATAAATCTGCTATAAGAAAGACCATCTTTTCTTGCGGCAGCATTTATCCTGGTAATCCAGAGTCTTCTAAAATTTCTTTTTTTATTTCTACGATCACGATAAGCATAACTTAATGCTTTCATAACCGCCTGATTTGCAGGACGATATAATTTGCTTCTCGAACCAATAAATCCTTTAGCCAATTTTAAAACTTTTTTTCTTCTTTTACGTGCTTTTGTACCTCTCTTTACACGTGGCATAACACCCACCCTTTCAACTCACTATTTGTATGGTACTAATTTTTTATATCTTTTTTCATAGGTTTTATCAAGTATTTTAGATTTTCTTAAATTTCTTTTACGTTTACCAGATT
>CAZOON010000124.1:0-5349 GCA_964581445.1 uncultured Halanaerobiales bacterium
CGGCAGCATGATCCATAGCATGTGGTCCGAGAAGTAATATTAATTCATCTTCTTTGACTTCATTTACTACAGTTTTTAAGCCTGTATTTAATGAATTGTAATGTCTAAATTTAATTTCATTATTCTTAAGAGTATTAATAAACGCTTTTTCTTCAGCTTTAGATACTATATCATCTTCAGAAACAAGATCTATACAGTTGGATGTTATTAGATTATATTCTATATTTTTTTCATTTAAGAATTTGCTTAATATTTCTGCATTAATAAGATTAATTCTTATTCCTCTATTTCCTCTTAATGAATTAACGATGTGTATTTTTTTATAGGGTAGGTTTATAATAGACTTAAATACTGCTTCATAACTTCCGGGGTTATGTGCACAATCATCAATTATGGTAAACTCTTTATTATATATGATTTCTAGCCTTCTCCAAACTCCATGATATGAAGAAAAAAAGTCCTGGATTATATTTCTATCTAAACCAAAATGAAGTCCAGTAGTGATAGCTGCAAGAGAATTGTATATATTATGTTTGCCTTTTAAAGGTGTTACTATTTTAAATTTTTCTTTTTTAAAATTACCCGGATATTTATTCAATGAATAAATAAATTCTGTTTCCTTTATGTTATATTTTATATTTTTTGCCATAATATCAGTATTTTTATCTATTCCATAATTTAATTGTAATTTGTTTTTCTTGATGAAGCTTAAGTATTGATCATCATTATTTACTATTACCAGTGTATTTAAATCGTTATTGGATAAATATGAACTTTTTACATTTATATAATCTTCAAAACTTTGATGAAGGTCATAATGGTCCTCGCTAATATTAGTTCCTATTTTTACAGCGAATTTAGTTGTTTTGATTCTTTTTAACTCAATACCATGAGAAGAGACTTCCATACTACAATAATTTAATTTATTTTCTAACATTTCACTAAAATATTTTTGTAACAATACTGGTGGTGGAGTTGTTAAATTTCCATTTTTTATTTTTAAGCCAGTATCAACTTTTACTGTGCCGATTAAACCTGCTTTATTATTATTACTATTTAACAAATTATAAATCATATGGCTGGTAGTAGTTTTACCATTGGTACCAGTAATACCAATTATTTTTAATTTATTAGAAGGATTATGATAGTAATAAGATGCTAATTTACTTATAAAAGAACGCGA
This sequence comes from uncultured Halanaerobiales bacterium, assembly GCA_964581445.1. Classification (GTDB taxonomy): domain Bacteria; phylum Bacillota; class Halanaerobiia; order Halanaerobiales; family CAZOON01; genus CAZOON01. The sequence continues at coordinate 1,184 of CAZOON010000124.1, forward strand.
ATCATTAACATGTATTACCGGGGTATTAAAACGTTTTGTATCTTTCAAAATTTTATCAGTAAATACTATTTTGGCCCCATTTTTTATAGCTTCCTCAATATATTGATTCCCATCATCTTTAAAACCTGATATAGCAACAAAGGCGTAACCAGGTTTGACTTTGCGAGAATCACAGCTAACACCTTTTATTCCAAATAATTTATTTAAATCTATTTCAGATATTGTCATAACATTACCCCCATTATTACTTATAATAATATTATATCATTATATTATATTAAAGATGCACCTTATACTTGATAAAATCTCATTAATTTGTTAGAATATATGTGTACAAAATTGTGCACAAAGGAGTGTCTATAATGGATTTTATTAGAATTGGTGATAAGGTAATTGATTATAAACAAATCGATAAAACAATTAAAAAGATATTAAAATTAAGAGAAAAGGGATTTTCTCAAAATGATACTGCTGAAGAAATCGGTATTGAACGTAGCTTTATATCTAGATTAGAAAGTTTAGGTGAAATAAGGAAAGGAAAAAAAATAGCTCTTTTGGGTTTTCCAATTGCTAATAAAGAAGAATTAATTGACTTAGCCAATGAATATGGGCTTGACTATATTTTTCTTTTAACTGAAAAGGAACGCTGGAAATTTATCGAGGAGAAAAACGGACTAGAACTTTTTAATAAAATAATGGAAATAATGATTAAATTGAGAAAATTTGATTTGTTGATTTTTCTAGGTTCTGATATGAGATTAGATTTAATGGATAATCTAATAGAAGGGAAAACAATTGGGATAGAACTGGGGGAATCTCCATTAAAAAAAGATGTGTATGTTGATACAGGAAATATCAGAAAAATTCTTGATACTTTTAGTAAATAATTTTTTTCAAAAATAATCTAAGGCCCAGGGAGTGGTAATTGTGAAAAAGGTCTTAAGTATAAGCCTTGGCTCCAGCAAAAGGGATCATATAGTAGAAACTGAAATGCTGGGAGAAAAATTTCTTATAGAGCGAAAAGGAACAGATGGTGATAAAAAAAAGGCGAGGGAATTATTTCTTGAATTTGATGGTAAATATGATGCTTTTGGTCTTGGAGGAATTGATTTATATATTTATGCTTCAGGTAGAAGGTACACATTTAAGGATGCAAAGAAATTGATTTCAAATGTAAAAAAAACCCCGGTAGTTGATGGTAGTGGATTAAAAAACACCCTTGAAAGAAGGGTAATAAAATACATTTATGAAAATACAGATATTAATATATCAGACAAAAAAGTTTTAATGGTTTCAGCAATGGATAGATTTGGGATGGCTGAAGCTTTTTCTGAGTTTGGTGCTAAATTATTTTGCGGAGACTTAATTTTTGCTCTGGGAATACCTGTTTTAATTAAATCAATAAAAATACTATCAATTGTTGCCTTTGTTGTTGCTCCAATTGTTACAAAATTACCTTTTGAATTGATATATCCTACTGGCAAAAAACAGGAAAAGAGATCAGTTTTCAAAAGATATTCACGTTTTTACCATGATGCAGATATTATTGCTGGTGATTTTCATTATATTAAAAGATATATTCCAGAACAATTAAATAAAAAAATTATCATTACAAATACTGTAACTAAAAAAGATGTTGAGGATTTAAAAAATATCGGTGTAAAATATTTAATTACTACAACCCCAGAATTGAATGGGAGGTCCTTTGGAACAAACGTTATGGAAAGTGTACTAATAACACTTGCAGGAAAAAGTCCTGAAAATTTAAATAGTGATGAATATAGTAATTTATTAGATAAAATAAATTTTAAACCAAGAATAATAAAATTTGATTGAAATTATAAAAGATTATAGTCTTGACAAATATTTGCTATTAACTTATAATTATTTATAATTGATTGAGGTAATTAGTGTCAACATCTTACTTGACACTAATTTTTAATTGTAAATATTTTCAGTAAAGGAGTATAAGTTTATGTCTGAGGAAATTTTATTAACTGAAAAAGGTTATCAAAAACTAGAAGATGAATTAGAACATTTAGTTAATGTTAAGAGACGTGAAGTGGCAAAAAGAATTAAAATTGCTAGAGAATTTGGTGATATAAGTGAAAATTCGGAGTATGATGATGCGAAAAATGAACAGGCATTTATTGAAGGTAGAATTAAAGAAATTGAAAACACCTTACGAAATGCAAGGATAGTTAAAGATGATGATGTTAATGATAAAACAGTTAATATTGGTACTATAGTAAAATTAAAAGAGACTGAGACAAATGAAGAATTTACTTATACTATTGTAGGGTCAGCCGAATCGGATCCGTTGAATTATAAAATATCTCATGAATCTCCTATTGGTAAATCGATTCTTGGACATCAAACAGGTGATAGTGTAGATGTTGAGGTGCCATCTGGAATTACTGCGTATAAAATAATGCATATTGAAAAAGCAAAAAAATAGCTTGCACAGGAAGAAGGGATAGCTGTGTCTGAAGAGATTGTTGAAGATTTAAATAAATTAATGATTCAAAGACGCGAAAAATTAGATGAACTTATTAAAAATGATCAAAAACCTTATGCAGAAAAATATAATGTAACAAATAATAATAAAGATATAGAAAACAATTTTAACGAATTAGAGGGTAAAGAAGTCTCTATTGCAGGGAGACTAATGGCTATCAGGACACATGGTAAGGCCACTTTTGCAGATATTATGGATATGTCAGGTGTAATACAATTATATATTAAATTTGATGAGTTTGGTGAGGAAAAATATATTGAATTTCAGAACCTGGATATTGGAGATATTGTTGGTGTTATAGGTGAAGTTTTTAAAACAAGAAGAGGACAAATATCCATTAAAGCAAAAAATTATAAATTGTTGACTAAATCATTAAGACCATTTCCTGAAAAATTTCATGGTTTGAAAGATAAAGAAATAAGATATAGACAAAGATATTTAGATTTGATAGTAAATCCAGAAGTTAAAGAGACATTTATTTCTAGAAGTAAGATAATACGCTCGATGAGAAATTATCTTGAGAAAAGAGACTTTCTTGAAGTTGAAACACCTATGATGCACCCTATTGCAGGTGGAGCTACAGCCCGACCATTTATTACACATCACAATGCCCTTGATATCGATTTATATTTAAGAATTGCCCCGGAATTATATTTAAAGAGATTAATTGTTGGAGGTTTTGAAAAGGTATTTGAGATTAATCGTAATTTCAGAAATGAAGGGATGTCTTATAAGCATAACCCTGAGTTTACAATGATGGAATTATATCAAGCGCATGCAGATTACAATGATATGATGGAACTAACTGAAAATTTAATATCTAAAATTGCTCAAGAAGTTTTAGGAACAACGATTATTGAATATGAAGGTGTTGAAATTGATTTAACACCTCCATGGACAAGATTAACCATGGTTGATGCTGTAAAAAAACATACAGGTGTTGATTTTTCTCAAATTAATACTCGAAAAGAAGCTTTAAATACTGCAAAAAATATTGGTTTAGAATTTGAAGATGAGATTTCTACTGGTAAAATTTTAAATGAAATATTTGAAGAGAGAGTCGAAGAGAAGCTTATTCAGCCAACTTTTATTTTAGATTATCCTATAGAAGTTTCGCCTCTTGCTAAGAAGAAAGAAAACAATCCTGACCTTACATATAGATTTGAAGCTTTTATTTATGCTCGTGAGATAGCAAATGCATTTAGTGAATTAAATGATCCCATAGACCAAAAAGAAAGATTTGAAGAACAGGTGAGGCAGAGAGATCTTGGGGATGAAGAGGCCCAGATGATGGATGAAGATTATGTCAAGTCTCTTGAGTATGGAATGCCACCGACTGGAGGTCTGGGTATTGGTATTGATAGAATAATTATGTTGCTTACTAATTCCAGTTCTATAAGAGATGTAATTTTATTTCCTACCATGAGACCTGAGAAATAAATAATTTATTATGAAAATAGTCTTTTAAAGGGTCGGTTTAGCCGGCCTTTTATTCTTTTATTTGTTTGATTTAAAAATATAATAAAAAATAACTTGACATATATTTAAAGAGATGATAATATTATCAACGCTGCAGTAAAAAAAGCAGCAAAAAAACATTTAAAAAGTTCTTGACAAATACTATAAGAGATGATAAGATGTTATTTGT
>CAZOON010000125.1:0-5310 GCA_964581445.1 uncultured Halanaerobiales bacterium
AAAACACTCCATTAGCATGGTTGTTTGCCTTTATGACAACAGGTATGGGTCTTTTAATTACCATATTTACAATAAAATCCCAGGAAAATTTTAAAAGTGTATCTTCCTTTAATTTCAACTTTGCAATATTAATTGGCAGTATACTGGGAGTTGTGTTTGCTGGAGACTTCTTAACACTATTTATTTTCTGGGAAGTAATGACATGGTCATCATTTTATTTAATCTCAGCAGGTAAAAAGAAAAATGCTAAAAAAGCAGCATTTAGATATTTTATCCTGAGTGCCGTCGGAGCATATGCAATGTTAATGGCAATCATCATTATCTACAATAACATTGGTACTTTTGCCTATAATGAGGTAACTGCTTTCTTATTAACACAACCTCTAAAACAATCAATACTGCTAATGTTAATGATGGCTGTTCCATTTTTAACAAAAGCCGGTGTTTTCCCTGTCCATATCTGGGTAAGCGGTGCACACAGCTCAGCTCCAAAAGAGTTTTCACCTTTTCTTTCCGGACTTTTATTAAAAATTGGAGCTTATGGTATGATGCTAATCTTTTATGTTATGCCTTTCTTACATGTTCTTGAAAACACTATAAGTTATAGAGGGCTACCTCTATTCTCCTATATGTTTGCAATTTTCGGTGGGATTACAACCATCACAGGTACTATACTGGCAATTAGGCAGGAAGATGTTAAAAAATTAATCGCATTTTCTTCTATTTCACAAATGGGTTATATCATTATGGCCCTGGCAATCCACACTTCACTCGGATTTACTGGTGGCATGTTACACATAATGAATCACTTAATATTTAAAACTACAATATTTATTACCATCGCAGCTGTTATTTATAGAACTGGAACTACCAGGATGAGTGAAATGGGTGGTCTTATTTTCAGAATGCCAGTTACTTTTGCCGCATATTTAACGGCAATTATCGCCCTTGCAGGTATTCCGCCTACAAATGGTTTTATTTCAAAGTGGGTTATCTATCAGTCATTAATTCAAAAGGGTTATTTATTCCTGGCAATTGCAGCATTTTTTGGAAGTATCGGCTCATTCATGTATGTTTTTAGACCATTGAGTACTATTTTTCTGGGCCAGCTTAAACCACAGCATAAAGATATAAAAGAAGTACCTTTTCTCATGCAAATTCCTATGTATGTATTAATGGGATTAATGCTTCTCTTTGGTGTTTTACCGGGTTTACAGATGAATATAATAAATAAAATTTCTGTACAATTAGGTTTTAACCCGGTTAAATCTACACTATATACAATTGAAGGCGCATTCGGCAGTTGGAATTCATTAATTATCTTTAATATATTTACCGGTGGATTCGTCATTGCCTTAATTATTTTCATGTTTGCCAGGAAAGCAAAGTTAGTTGGATTACTTGATACTTACACCTCTGGTGAATATATGAATGATGCAGAATTATATCATTTTGCCTATGAATATTACCGTCCATTTGAAAGGCTATTTGATGGATTTGCAAAATTAAGTCTCACCAGATTTTATGAAACTATAGCAGGTAATACAGTTAAACTTGGAAACACCATACGTAAAGGGGTAGTCACAGGTAATGGACAGACATATGCCCTTTATTCAATCCTCTTCTTTGTTATCCTGGCTATTGTGGGGTGGATAATATGATAATATCAGTATTACAGTTTCTTTTGATGATAATATTTTCAATCGCTCTAGGACTTTTATTCATGGGACTGGGAGTAAAAATCACTTCAAGGATACAGAAAAGATATGGGCCTCCTTTTTACCAGCCATATATCAATGTTATGAAACTCTTTAGCAAAGATGCCATAACACATGGATTTATCTTTGATTTCGGAACAATTATGGCCTTTGGAGGTATAATTGCAACACTTTTCTTTATTCCTATAGGCAACTGGTCTTTATATAGTATGAACGGTACCATTTTACTTGTTGTCTATTTAATGGCAATATCTTCTCTGGGTATGGCAATGGCAACAGTGGGTTCAGGTAATCCGCTATCTTCTATTGGTATCTCCAGGGCATTGACACTTATGCTGGGATATGAACTTCCCTATATTGTTATTTTATTTGGGCTTATATATAAATACAGGACATCTTCAATTGTAGGCCTGGTTGAAGCCCAGGGAATATCCTGGAATCTATTTGTATTACCTATAGCCGCAATAATTGCCTTTACTGCATTATTAGGTATGATGGGTAAAAAACCATTTGATGCACCTGTTGCTCCTTCTGAGATCGGTTCAGGTCCAGTTGTTGAATATGGTGGAAAATTTATGGGTATGCTCATGCTACAACATGCTATTGCAATAGTTGTTGAAGTAGGACTATTCGTAAACCTATTTTTGGGTGGAGCAGATAATATATTCTTTTTTGTACTGAAAATGTTTATCGTCTGGGCCATAGCAGTTATGATAAATGCAATTGCTCCTAGATATAGAGTTGAGCAGGGAGTTTTATTTTACTGGAAATGGCCATTAATTATCGCTATTGTTCAAGTATTATTTATAATCTTTTAGCAAAAGGAGGTTTTTTGATATGGATGGAACATATAAACGAGGCAGCTGGGAAGAAGTAATGGATTGGTTTCGCAAAAGATCTCTCTGGATGCTTCACTATTGTACTGGTTGTGGCGCAATTGAATTACCACCAACTATGACTTCAAGGTACGATATGGGTAGATTTGGCATTTCCCCAATGGCTACACCCAGACAGGCTGATTTATTACTTGTAACCGGTTATCTAAGCACTAAAACTCTAAGAAGATTAATATATACCTATGAACAAATGCAGGACCCTAAATTTGTCATTGGCTTTGGCTCCTGTGCTATAAATGGAGGAATGTATTGGGATTCTTATAACACTATTAAACAATTGGATAAATACCTACCGGTAGATTTATATATTGCAGGTTGTATGCCAAGACCTGAAGCAATCCTTGATGGATTTTTGGAACTAAGAGACAGGATTGAAAGCGGTAAAGCTGATGGGTATAAAAAATATAAGAAAAACTTCGAGTACTATCAAAAAAATCAGGAGGCCGTACTCGGGGAGGTGCAGAGAACTCAATGAGAACAGAAGAAGAAACAATGAAATTAATTACAAACAGATTCCTTGACTGTAACGTAAAAAAATTAAGACCACAAAACTTAGAAGCAAAGGTCCCAGAAAGTATAACTATAGACATCCTAAGTCATTTGAAGTCACATGGTTACTCACATCTTGCTACTATAAGTTGTGTGGACTGGATTGATGATAATGAATTTGAATTGGCCTATCACCTATTCTCTTATGAAGACAGGATCAATATTACCATTCAAACCAGAATTGATAGAGAAAAAGCTAAATATATAACCGCTAAAGAACTCTGGCCAGTAGCTCAATTTTATGAAAGAGATATTCATGATTTCTTTGGTGTTGAATTTGAAGGTAATGACAATTTGGAAGAACTTATTTTAGAAAATTGGAATCACACTCCTCCTATGAGGAAAGATTTTGATACCAGAAAGTTTGTAAATGAACAGTACGAATGGAGGGATTATCATGAACAAGAAAATGCAGACTGAAATCTTCTTTGGTCCTAATTTTCCTGGTGTACCAGGAAATTATGGTATAAATTATAATTTTCAAGGAGATACCGTAGTTGAAGCAGAACCCAATGCTGGACACCTCCATCGTGGTTTTGAAAAATTAATGGAACAACGTATCTGGATTAAAAATACTGCTCTGGTATGTCGTATCTGTGTTATGGAGCCAGATATCAATGAAATGGCCTATGCCATGGGTTTTGAAGCAATAGGCAATCTTGAAATACCAGAAAGGGCTAAATATATTCGCTCAATTATTCTGGAATTAGCCAGGATTCAAGCTCACCTTTTTTCTATAGGTGGTAATTGTGGAGCTATAGGTCTTTATACTGCCTCTCATACTGGAACTCTGGCCAGAGATTACTTGCTTGATCTTTTTGAAGAAATCACTGGTGGACGTGTCTATCATATTTACAATAGGCCTGGTGGAGTCAGGAAAGATATCTCAGATGAAACTTTCCAGAAGATACTCGATACTATTGATGAACTGGAAAAAGAGCGCATGCCTGAATTTGACCATCTAATATTTGAAAATCCTGTTGCCCAAAAAAGGTGGAAAAATATCGCTGTTTTATCTCAGGAAAAGGCCCTCGAAATGGGAGTTACTGGCCCGGCAATCAGAGCAACAGGCCTTCCCTATGATGTGCGTAAACTAATGCCCTATGCGGCTTACGATAAAGTTAATTTTGAGGTCCCTACAGGAAGTAATGGAGATGCCTGGGACAGATTGGTAATTAAAAGAGATGAAATATTCCAGAGCATTAATATTATCAGGCAATTAATCAAAAATATTCCTGATGGACCGGTAAATCTGGATCTGGGGAATGGACTTAAATATAAAGTGCCAGCTGGCTCTGCTTATGTAAAAATAGAATCTGCCCGCGGTGAATTTGGATACTATATGGTTTCTGATGGTGGACTAAAGCCTTACAGAGTTCATGTTAGAGGTTCATCCAACCCCGTTGGCCTTTATGGTGTAGTTGCTGAATTACCTGGCACAAGAATTGAAGATGTACCGGTATGGGCACATAGTCTTGATGTTTGTCCTCCGGAATTTGATAGATAGTGAGGTGAAAATAAAAAATGGCTACTGAAAAGAAAAAAAGTATCTTTTCTCCGGTTAATACTGTAAAAAATCTATTTAAAAAACCTGAAACAGTTAGATATCCCTATGAAAGCAAAAAAACTGCAAACAATTACCGGGGATTCCATATTAATGATCTTGATAAATGTATTGGATGTGGAACCTGTTCAGATGTTTGTCCCAATGATGCCATAGAAATGGTTCATCTAAATAATGTGAAAACAGGACCAGGACAGAGGGATGAAAGACCAAAAATTGATTATGGCCGTTGCTGCTGGTGTGGGCTTTGTGTTGATGCCTGTACTACAGGCTCACTGGAATTAACTCAGGACTATTCTTTTATTAATACAGATGCTGACAGCTTCTGTTATATACCTGATGCTACAGATATTAATAATAAGGAAGAGGCAAAAGGTTATCTTAGAAATGATGATTCAGATCTACTTGATCTGGAAAGAATAGAAATGGAAGAGCTCCCTCCTGAGCAAAGAATAGATTCTTTTATTGAAATTGTAAAAGGATTTTCTAAAGAACAGGCAGAAAAAGAAGCCTCCCGTTGTGTGGAATGTGATATCTGTACAGAAGCCTGTCCTGCTCATATGAATATACCAGAATATATCAG
>CAZOON010000126.1:0-5293 GCA_964581445.1 uncultured Halanaerobiales bacterium
TCATGAAAATGAATTTCATTTAAGTCTTTTCCATGAATCTTGGCCTCTGCCTTTGCCAGTTTCAAAAATATAGCCTTGCTTTTTTCTTTTATACTCTCAGAAAGTGAACTTTCTTCAATAAGCTTATTTATATCATCAAGATGTCTACCGTGATGATGGTCATGATGGTGATGGTGGTGATGATCATGCTCGTGTTCGTGATTATGTTCATGTTCGTGATCATGTTCATGCTCATGATGATGCTCTATTAATTTTACCTCTACATGAGTACCTCCTATCCCCTCTTTTAAGACCTTTTCCACCTCTATCTTATATTCATCACTTAAACCCAGTTTCTCCAATTCTTCTTCAAGCGAATCTAAATCCAATCCCAGTTCAAGCAGGGCTCCAAGTACCATATTACCACTAATACCAGAAAAAATATCAAAATATGCATCCATTTTTATTCACTGCCTTTCTTTAAATATTTACTTATTTTCTTCAAATAATAATTCATTCATACTTCCACTTCTATATCCTTTAAGGTCAAGACTTACATAATTAAAGCCATATTCACTTATTTTTCTATATATATCACTGCGATTATTGATTATTATAGGCACATCTTCTGCCTGGACTTCAAGCCTGATTGAATTTTCATCATGCATCCTGGCCCGGAATTCTTTCAGCTTATATTTTGCCAGAAAATCCTCTATCTCCCTGACCTTTCTAAGCCTCTCACTATTAATCTCCATCCCATAGGCTATCCTGGTAGCGAGGCAGGTATCTGAAGGCTGATCCCATGTTGGTAAATCTAAATCCCTGGAAAGTTTTCTTATCTCCTCTTTACTCAATCCTGCTTCCTTTAATGGAGAAATTATTTCAAACTCTTTTAAAGCCTTTAAACCGGGGCGATAATCAACTACCACATCATCAAAGTTTGTACCATCAATAATATTAGACATACCTTCATTTTCTGCAATCCTTCTGATATTTTTAAACATCTCATATTTACAGTAATAACAGCGGAGTTTATCATTTTTTCTAAATGATTGATTAGCAAGCTCATCTGTTTTAATAATTTTATAGTTAAGTTCTAAGTCTTTTAACATTTGTTTAGCTCTCTGGTAATTTTTCCTTAACCTGATGGGTGAATCCGCCAGTATTGCCAAAACATTTTCTTTTCCCAGTTCTTTAAGAGCCACCATCAGTAATAAACTACTATCAACCCCACCGGAAAAAGCAATAGTAACTTTTTTCAAATCTTTAATTTTATTTCTTAATAACTGATATTTATGCACTTCGATTATTTTTCCTTTCCGGCACAATTAAGATATTACCCTGATAATTTTTTATATTAACCTTTACCCCATATACAGATTCAATATTTTCTTTATTAATTACTTTTTGATCTCCAGAGGCAAAGATTTCCCCGTTTTTGAGGATGACAATTTTATCACTATACCTGCTCACTAGACTCAAATCATGAATGGCCATAATTACAGAAAGCCCTTTTCCACTTTCTTCTTTTAATAGCTCAAGAATCTCCAGTTGATGTTTTAAATCAAGATTACTGATTGGCTCATCTAAGAGCATAATATCTGCTTCTTGAACCAGGGCCCGGCCAATGATAACTTTCTGTCTCTGTCCACCACTGAGAGCATTTATATCCTGATCTGCTATCTCTTCTAATCCAAGTTTTTCTATCATATCAAGAACAATTTTATAATCTTTATTTCTCACCTTCCAATTAAAATAGGGTTTTCTTCCTGATAAAATAATATCAAAAACTGTAGTAGATAATACCGACACCTCTGTCTGGGGAACATAGGCTATTTTCTGGGCCAGGTTAAGCCTATTATAATTATTTATGTTATCATCATTAAGCAAGACTTCACCCTGCTGTGGTTTCAATATCCTGTTAATAACCTTTAAAAAAGTGCTCTTCCCGGAACCATTTGGTCCAATTAAACTTATATATTGACCCCGGTGAAGTTCAAGATTTAATCTATTTAAGACATTTTTATCTTTATAGGCAAATTCAATGCCATTAACCTTAAGATTTACCAATATTATCTCCCCTTTAATACAAGATAAATAAATAATGGTCCTCCCATAAATGAGGTTAAAATACCAACCGGTAAAACTACCGGTGCTATTATTGTCCGGGCAATAATATCAGATACTAAAAGTAATAATCCCCCACCTAAAGCAGACATAGGTAATAAATAAACTTTATTATTACCTACAATTTTTCGTGCCATATGAGGTACAATTAAACCAATAAAACCAATAATTCCCACAAAAGAAACAATTAAAGAAGTAATTAATGAGGCCAAAAACATCCCTGTAACCCTTATTTTACTGACTTCAACGCCCAGGCTTTTTGCTGTTTCATCACCAGAATCCATTAAATTATAGTTCCAGCTATTATAGATAAAATAAATCAAAACTATGAGGACAGCAATAAACATTATTAATAAATGATTCCAGGTAGTTCTGCCCACATCACCAAAAGTCCAGAAAACAATAGAAGCAAGTTCTACATCATCGGCAAAATACTGGAGAGCGGTGGTCCCTGCTGTAAATATTGAAGCCATAGCTACACCTGTTAAAATAATTATCTCTGGTTTTATCCCCTTATATTTGGCAATCATTAAAATTATAATAATTGAGATTACTGACCAAAAAAAAGCAGATATACTTACCAGCAAAGGATTATTGATAATAACCGGATTTAGGGCAGCACTCTGTTGTGAGCCTGCTTTAAAAAATATAATTGAAAAAGCAGCACCAAAAGCAGCTGCCTGGGAAATTCCAAGAGTAAAAGGAGAGCCAAGTGGATTTTTTAAAATACTCTGCATTACTGCCCCGGAAATAGCTAATCCTACACCGGCAATAATTGCTGTAAAAATCCTCGGTAAACGTATTTTCCAGATAATATTGTAAATATATCCACTATTTTTACCGGAAAAAACTTCAATTAACTCCTGAAAAGAAATTGAAACAGCTCCCCGGGAAACAGCATAAATTGAAAAAAATATAAGTAAAATAATTACTATCATAAAATATTTTTTAAACTTTTTCTTATTACCCTGATAATTTTCAATATTTGCCATAACTTCCTCCATCAGTTTGTTTCTATTTTTTTATATCCTCCATATTTACATTCAAGCTTTTTATAAACAGGTTTACCGAGAATTTTTGTATAAATTTCGTCAGCTTTAATACACGGGTCAATATCAGCAAATTTTTGGGGGTAAATTATTTTACCTATATAATAAGAGTTAGCCAGTAGGGTGCCAAAATTAGTACTATAAAAATTATATGGTAAAAGACCATAAATATTATTCTCTTTTATAGCAGTTAAGGTACTATAAACTGGACTCTTCAAATTATTTTGTACTAAAGAAAGCCCAAATTCATCAACAAAAATTATTTCCGGATCCCATTCCAGTAATTTTTCTTTGCTAACCATTACATGAGTTGAACTAATTTGGGAAGCTATATTATTAATCTGCAAAAAGTTAAATGATGGATAGGCTGGCTCTGTAGAGATAATTCCATGGGAACCCCGCTGTCCTACCCCACCAATATATACTCTTTTTTCTTCTTTCCCGGTTACTTCCTCTGTTCTACTTCTTAAATCTTCTATAATATCATCAATATATTTAATTATATTTGCTGCTCTTTCTTTTTTATTTAATATTTCTCCGCATAATAATAGACCAGCTTTTAATTCCGGAAGATCCATTGTCCGGGGGCTACCCCCAAGAATAACTACAACTGGGATTCCCGTCTTTTTCTGCAATATTGAGGCTTCTGCAACTGTAGCATATGTCCAGATAATTAGCTCTGGCTTATTAGCTGCAATTAATTCAGCATCTCCTCCATGTATTGGGCCAATTATAGGCAATTCAAGAATTTCAGGATGAGCATATAAATAGGGTCTACCAGGAGATCTTTTTTCAAAATCCTCTATACCTACAATCATATCAGTAAGTTCAAGATATGTTACAATACGCAATGCACCTGCCCCTACAGCTACAACCCTTTCAATTTGTTCCGGTATAGACACCTTTCTATTAAGAGAATCTTTTATATAACTTTTAGCTTGTATATTAACTGATAGATTGATAAATATTATTAAAAAAATGATTAATATCAATAATTTTTTGTTTAAGTTTATCATATATTTTTACCCCTTTCAAGCAACACATTTATTAACTGCCGAAAATGATTAAAATTATAAATATTACCAATCTCAGCAATAAATCCTGTGATTTGATCCTGGTTAAATTCTTATACATTGCCATTTCCTTGTCATTTGCAATTAATGGTATTTTAATATCAACCATTCCTCTACTTCCTGTTGTTATAGCAACAGTGCTACCCTTTTTTAGCATTTTTTTAAAATTAATTTTAAAATCACAAAATAATTTTATCTTTAGTATTTAATATATGTTCAACCATAGCCTGCTCTGCTTCTTTCAAGTCATGTTTTTTTAGTCCTTCAAGTATTTTTAAGCCTTTTATTATTGGTTAAATGTACTAAATACATATGAAAATCTCTATCTTTATAAATAAAATTTTCAGCATTATACTCCTTACAATATCTTGATTGTTTATTAATAAGTTCCTCGATTTTATTAATTTCTAATTCACCTATTTTAGGAACTATTAATTCAATAACCAGGGATTCTAAGGTTCTTCTCAATTGAAAAATTTCTTCAACATCTTGATTTGTAATATTAACAACATAACTACCTTTCCAGGGTTCCGTATTTACCCATCCTTCATTTTCTAGCATTTGTATAGCTTCTCTTACTGGAGTTCTACTAATCCCAAGTTCTTCTGCTATTTTTCTTTCATTTAAAACTTCACCGGGTTTTAATTTTTCGTTTATAATAGCAGATTTCAATTCTTCATATACCCTCATCTTATATGAAACTGCTTTATTTAATTTATTTAATGTCAAAATATGTGCCAGCCCCCTCCGAAAATAAGTATTCGGTGTTTGGTATTCGGTGTTTGGCATACCAGTTATTTTATGCGCTTCTATCACTTTTCCCTTTATTATTCACCAATTTTATTAATCAAACTGGCTAAATAGGCAGCTCCAAAACCATTATCTATATTAACAACACCTACACCTGCTGAACAACTATTTAACATAGTTAAAAGAGGTGCAAGCCCGTTAAAACTGGCCCCATAACCAATACTGGTAGGTACAGCAATAACTGGCTTATCAACCAGACCAGCAACAACACTGGGCAGGGCCCCATCCATTCCGGCAACAACAACAATCACCTTT
>CAZOON010000127.1:0-5268 GCA_964581445.1 uncultured Halanaerobiales bacterium
TAACGGTCTCCCAGCATTTCATAGGGAGAAATATAATTAAACTTTTCGCCTACAAGCCAGAATCTGGGTCCAAAAAATGCAACTAAAGCTAAACCAGACAGATATACAAGCTCAAAACCCAGGGCACCTACTCCTCCTGAATAAGTAAAACCAGCAAGTCCTACCATCATAAATGCACTATATGTTGTTGCACTATATGAAAGTGCGGCTACAAAACCACCAATTGACCTGCCACTTAAAAAATATTCCAATAGACCTTCTTTCATTCCTCTTCTGGCCTTAAAAGCAAGAAACGTACCAAATAAAACATATATAAACATTGCTAGATATACATAAAATGGTGTCACTTTAATCCCTCCAGTAAGTAATAATTTTCAATGTAGATATAATTGCAAATATAGCAAAAACTGTCCAGAATAAAAAAGAAGCTGTAATTTTACTAATACCACCAATAAATTGATAAGGTATAATATAGGCCGATACGATTAGTATTAAAAACCATAAAATCCAGTAAATCCGTAATTTTTTTAAATTCTTCATCTTATTACCCCCAGTAATCATTCAAAATCTCATCTTACTCTCGATTTGAATTATAGATTATTTTTTCTGTATTGTCAAGTGTCTTTACAGTAAAGACAAAAATTATTAATTCTCCAGAAGATAGCCTTTTTCACGTAATGCCATTTTCAATCTATCTACCACCTCTTTATTAAGAGACTCAATTGTATGCAAATGCACACCATCTGTTAAACTGGAAAGTAAAGTGGCTCCTTCTTCTCTATATTTTTTCATAAATTGTTTCACATCTTCTGCTGCCTGGATCATCAACATGCCTCTTAATTCTCCATATATTGGATGCTCAACCATAACATCTATTATCCTGGCACCATGATTAACGATTATCATTAATTCATCTTCTACTTGATGGTCATTATGTTTACAGGCAATTGTAGTCCTGTAGTACTTATTTTCTTTTTCACCTGGCAATAAATAACCTTGAGATGTTGCTATAACTTCTTCACCTGCAGCCCTTAATAAAGCAATATCCTGTACAATTACCTGACGACTAACATCAAATTTTTCTGCCAGTTCAGAGCCAATAATAGGTTTTTTAGCCCGTTTCAATAAATTCATCAAATCTTTCCTTCTCTTGCGGGCTTCGATTTTAATCAGCCTCCCTTATTGTTTTATTATCCTGCCTTTTCTTCTTCAGTCTTTTCAATTTTAATCTTAACATCCTTAGGTAAAGCAAGTCCACTCGCCACTTCAATACCTTTTAAAATAGCCATTGGCACCGGGCAGGCAGCATGATTACAATGTTTACGAGCTGAACTATAAACTGGAGATTCCCCTATTTTTGAGAAAATCTCTGTATAGGCATCTACCTCTTCTACCTCTTTTTCCATTTTCTTAATATCTGGACACTCTGTCTGGATTTCCACCCTGGATATCTGAGAATCCTTGGGATAAATCCTTATTGTTGTTTTAAAACCACATATTCCTGGATCAACATCAACTTTTATCATTAAAAAACCCTCCAATTTTTTCTTCTTATTATATTATAATAAGCATGATTAAAAAATGCAATAAAAAAAGCGGCATTCATATCCTGTATTTTAGAATAGCTGGTTCTAGATGATGAAATTACAGGTCATATGGGCCGCTGGAAAACTTATTTATTTAAGTAATAATATCAAACACTAATATGTTGTTCATTTTGAGGATGGTGATCAACAAAACTCAAATTTACCTGTTTTTTTAAATTTAAGATCTCTATTGATAATAATTCTATTTCCTCACGACATTCTCTACAAAAATCACCAGATTCAGTTTCAACTCCACATATTTTACATTTCATCTTAAAACCCCCTTGTATAATCTAGAAAAAACTTTTTCTTTTTTTAAATAAAAAAATAACTGCTACCGGTATAGATAGCAGTTAAAGTCAATTAAATAATGTACAATAAATAAAAAAACTACTTTATTAGAAAGTAGCTATTACTAAATGAAATATTTATCGTACATATAATTCACTTACGCCACCTCTAAGCCGGAGGGACTTACAAAATACAAATAAAGGCAAGTCTTCTGGCTCCCGGCTTCAATTTGTCCAGTCCTTCCCACTTAAGCAGTGAACATAGACATTTAATGCCGGTTACAGCTGCGACTACAGCAACGGAATTACACCGTTTTCCTTTTTAATTCTCAAAAAAATTGAGAAACCAATATTTGTAAATTATTTTATTGTTAATTTATTATAACATTCAAATATACAAGTGTCAATAATATTCTGGAATCTGGAAATAAATTATTTCTCACCTATATCCAGAAATTGCTGATAATCATTTAAAATATTATCAAGCTCCTTACTTTTTTCAAGCAACCTTTCACTAACTTCTCCATTCTCTTTAATAATTTCTCGCATCTCATCCCGCAATTCTTCAATAACTTTTTTTAATTCATCTAAATTCAAATAAATCACCTCTGTAAAATAATATCCCCACAGAAATAAATATTAACAAAATCTTTTTTTCGATAAATAAATTTATAAAAAAAATAATTTTACATATCATAATAAAAGAAAAAGGAGGAGATTTTCATATGCAGATTAAAGATTTAATGACGAAAGATGTATCCAGTGTTAAACGCAATTCAACTCTACAGGATGCTGCTAAAATAATGAAAGATTTAAATGTAGGGGCTATCCCGGTTTGTGATGGAAAACAGGCGGTTGGTATTATTACAGATAGAGATATTGCTATTAGAAATGTAGCTAATGCTGGTATGACAAATACACCTGTAGAACAGGTAATGTCTACTAATCTAATATCAGGACATCCCCAGATGAGTGACCAGGAAGCTGCCAGATTAATGGCGGAAAATCAGATAAGAAGATTACCTATAATGGAAAACAAAGAAATAGTTGGGATTGTTTCACTCGGAGATCTGGCAGTTCAATCTGCTTCGGATATGGAAGCAGGTGAAGCCCTCTCCAGTATTTCCTATCCCAGCAAACCAGCTAAATAACACTTAAAAGAAGTCAGTTAAACGCTGACTTCTTTTAAGTTTTTTTAATAATATTAGATATATAAAGATTATAACAAAGGTGTATAACCTTTATTTTCATTATTACCCAAAAAATCTTTAGCTATATCAGCAAGTCTTTTAATACCAATCTTAATTTCTTCTTCTTCTAGAGCAGCAAAACTTAACCTAAAAAAGGAATTTATTTTATTATCTATGGTAAAAACATTCCCCGGCAAAAAAGCAATCTTATTTTTGAGGGCTTTAAGATAAAATTTCTCACTATTTTTACCTTCAGGTAAAGAAAGCCAGAAATAAAGCCCTCCTTCAGGTTCATAAACCAGAGTAATTTCATCAGGTAATAAGAACTTTATCTGTCTTTTCATATTTTTAAAACGTTCACTAAATATTTTATTCATTTTATTTAAATGCTTTATCCATAATCCTTCTCTTAAATAAAAATCAAAAACCCTTTGATTTAATCCAGAACTCGATATATCTGTAGCATATTTAGCTGCCAAAATAGGAGACATTAGTTTCTCAGGCAAGACAAGAAAAGCCAATCTTAAACCTGGCATAAATATCTTGGAAAAACTTTTAATATAGATAACCCTATCTTCCTTATCTAGAGATTTTATAGCCACATTAGCCCCATTTTTTTCTCCATTATAATAAAGCTCAGACAAACAATCATCTTCAATAATATAAAAATTATACCTTTCAGCTAATTGTATTAGTCTTTTCTTCTTTTCAATGCTCCAGCTTATGCCACTTGGATTTTGAAAACTTGTCATAACAAATACAAATTTAATCTCTCTATTTTTTACAATCTCTTCAACCCTATCCAAATCCATGCCATCAATCTCAATAGGAATACTTATCATCTTAGTTTCCCTGGCTCTAAAGGCATTAATAGCACCAGAATAAGTATATTCACTTATTAAAATACTATCCTCGAAATCAATTAATATTTTAGATAAAAGATCTATTGCCTGTTGTGCACCTGATACAATTTGAATACTATTAATATCTGTAATAATATCATTTTGAAATAAATAATCCATTATTGATTCGCGCAAAGGATAATAGCCCTGACTCTTTTGATATGTGAAGGCTTCTCCACCATCCCTATCCAGAATTTTATTTAACACATATTTAAAATCATCCACAGGAAAAAGGTTTGCTCCCGGGGTAGCACTGGCAAAATTTATATGATTATTTAATTTTATTTGTCCATAATCCAATAATTCCAGTTCTTCATTGTTTTTAATGGAATGTGATAATGGCCTTTCCATAACATAAGTTCCACTACCAACCTTTTGATAAATAAGATTTTCTTTTTTCAAGAGATCATAGGACTTTACCACTGTAGCTGGATTAATATCAAGAAAATTGGCCATCATTCTAATAGGTGGTAATTTTGTCTCAGCCTTTAATTTTCCTCTAATAATCTTTTCCTTAATCTGTTTATAAACTTGAATATAAAGACTGATATCATTATTTTTATCAACACTTAGACCAAGCATCTTTTTAACCCCCCTCTTAATTGTATTACTATAATAAAATAATTATATATTTTGTATTGTTTATTGACAATACAATTGTAATATGCAATAATATAAAGAAACAATACATTAATTATATCTTCATATTACATATTGTATCATTACATTGTTTTTTTAGCAAATAAAGGAGGAGTTAAAATGAATGAAAGGTATCGTTTAAACAAAAATTTAGCCCAAATGTTAAAAGGCGGAGTCATTATGGATGTCGTTAATCCTGAAGAAGCAAAAATTGCTGAAGAAGCAGGGGCAGTTGCAGTTATGGCCTTAGAAAGGGTTCCTGCTGATATCAGAAAGGACGGCGGAGTGGCCAGAATGTCAGACCCTCTTATGATAAAAGAAATCGTTAAAGCTGTCTCAATACCTGTAATGGCAAAAGTTAGAATCGGCCATTTTGTTGAGGCACAAATTCTGGAAAGTCTGGGTATTGATTATATTGATGAAAGTGAGGTTTTAACTCCGGCAGATGAAGAATATCATATTGATAAAAGCTCTTTTAATATTCCCTTTGTCTGTGGAGCACGTAATCTTGGCGAGGCACTCAGAAGGATTGGTGAAGGAGCAGCAATGATTAGAACTAAAGGTGAGGCAGGTACTGGTAATGTGGTTGAAGCAGTGAGACATATACGGACCATTAACAGTGAAATGAAAAATTTAAGAACTTTAGACAAAGAAGAACTTA
>CAZOON010000128.1:0-5232 GCA_964581445.1 uncultured Halanaerobiales bacterium
GTGGTTTTGTCCTCTCAAATTTTTCTTTAGCCATTTCTCTCATCCCCTTTTAATTGCAATAAATATTAAATATCATGCAGGTAATAGGAAATTACACAATCCTGCAAAATTAATTCACTACTATACAAAAATATATTATTTTTATATATTATGCTTTTCCAGAAATACTTCTAATTTCCGTTTAACCCTCTGCAAAGCATTATCAATTGATTTTACATGCTTGTCTAAAGTATCTGCAATATCCTGATATGATTTCCCTTCAAGATACTCCTGTAAAACATCAAATTCTAACTCACTTAACATCTCAGTAATTTGATTTTCAATTAAATCATATGTCTCCTTACTGATAAATAGATGTTCGGGATTAAGTAACTTTCCACCTTTTAAAACATCTAATAATGTACGATCTGATTCTTCATCATAAATAGGTTTATTCAAAGAAATGTAGGAATTCAAAGGTTGATGCTTTTGGCGGGTTGCAGCTTTAATAGCTGTAATTATTTGACGTGTTATACATAATTCAGCAAAGGCCCTAAAAGAAGCAAGTCTTTCAATTTTATAATCTCTAATCGCCTTATATAAACCAATCATACCTTCCTGGACAATATCTTCTCTATCTGCCCCAACCAAAAAATATGATCTTGATTTAGCAAGCACAAAATTTTTATAACGCTTTATTAGGGTTTCCTGGGCAACCGCATCTCCTGTATTAACAAATTTTATTAATTCATCATCAGCCATTTGATCATAATCTTCATACTCTATTTCTTGCAGATTTCCCTTCAATCAGAATCGCCTCCCTTATACAATAATATTATACTGAGAAAAATAAGCTTAGTCAAGCATTCTTTGGCGCAATAATTCATACATTAATATACCACTGGCCACTGAGGCATTAAGGGAGCCCAGATGACCTTTCATGGGTATCTTTACCAGAAAATCACAATTTTTTTTAACAAGTCTTCTCAGTCCGGTACCTTCATTACCAATTATTATTGCAATAGGGCCTTTAAGATCTGTATTTGAAAAAATGTCCTTCCCGGCCATATCAGCCCCTGCTACCCATATTTCTTCATCTTTAAGATCACGTATAGTGTAATTAATATTTTTAACTTTTGCCATTTTTATATAATTGATCGCACCTGCTGAAGATTTTTCCACAAGAGGAGTAATATCAACAGATCTCTTGTCAGGAAAAATAATTCCATGGGCACCAGCTGCATAGGCCGTTCTAATAATTGCTCCAAAATTATGAGGATCCTGCAAATGATCAAGAATAATTATAAACGGATCTTCATGCCTTTTTCTGGCAAAATCAATAATATCAAGAGGGGTATATAATTTTATTTCTTCAGCTAAAGCTATAATACCCTGATGATTATAAGATTTAGATTTTTTATCCAGATCATAAATTGATATCTTTTTTAAAGGGATATTTTTCTTCCTGGCTAAAATAATGATTTCTTTAATTACTTCTCCCTTACTATCTTTATTTATTAATATTTCAAAAATTCTTCTATCATTTTTAAGAGCTTCAAAAACCGGATTACGCCCTTCGATATTAACCATTATTTTCCTGCTTCCTTTGCTAATATTTTGTCAATCCTGCCACAGGACAATTCTCCTTCAGGACAGTAATGATCTGCAACACAGGGTGGCCCTGCTTTTTCAAATAAAACAGGGGCAACTTTCCTCACCTGTTCTAGCATTTGATTTGCTATATTCCTTATTTCCCACTGAGCCCTTGTACAACATCGCAATCTAAAAAAATGAAGTAATGAACGGGCATTATAAGAAACTACTAAATTGGTCCTTATAGTTGGAAGAATAAAGCGAGCATCTTCTTTAGGAATATCCATACCAATTAATTTTTCATACTTATTTTCAGCATCTGACATAGCTTCGAGAAATATATCTTTTGCTTCTTTATTATTATTTATTGATGGTGGTACAATATAATCAAAACTATCTTCAGAAACATATCTCTGTGAGCGCTGGCTATAAGATGTACCTATTCTCTGCCTAACCAATTGATGGCTCGTAACCCGACTACAAACTATATGAAAATAAAAATAGGTATGTTCAAGTGTTGATGTATGTCCCATATCGATTACTTTTCGAATAAGTTTTTCTATTTCTTCTTTACTCATCTCTTCAAATAATGCCTCAGGTTCTTTTGAGGAATAACATAATCTAGCTGCAACTGCAACATTTCTTTCAGGATCTTTTGTAAAATCTATTAATTTAGCCTCAGGTTTCTTTTCCATTGCCATCCCCCTTGGCAAATTCCCATTCAACTCCAAAAGAGGTGTCTTTTATTTCCACACCAAATTCTTTTAATTTATCTCTAATATCATCAGCTAATTTCCAATTTTTATTATTTCTGGCATCTTCTCTAATCTCTAAAATATAATCAATAAGATTATTAGACAAATCAATATTTTCTCTATTATCTTTCTTAGCCTCCAGGGATAACCCCATTACTCCTGTTAATTTTTTATATAATCTATCAGCTTCCTGAAGAAGATTTTTACTCGTCTGTGTAAATTCAAATTCAGGATTGTTTATAAATTTATTTATTTCCTTAGAAAATTCATGTAAAACTCCTATGGCAAGTGCTGTATTAAAATCATCATCCATTGCTGATTCAAATTTTTCTCTTTTATCTTTTAATATATCAATAAACTCATCATTAAGAAAATCTTTTTTCATTTTTTGATCAAATTTCTTTTCTAATAAATTTTCAAGATTCCTTTTAGTATTAAAAAGTCTTTCTACACATACCTTTATTTTATTAAGTTCTTCAAGACTAAAATCTATGGGGCTATGATAATGCTTGGTTAAAAGAAAATACCTCAATACATCTGTAGAATAATCTTTTAATAATTCCCTGCTACTATAAACATTCCCCAGAGATTTTGACATCTTTTCTCCTTTTAAATTAACGGTCCCGTTGTGTAACCAATATTTAACAAATGGTTTTTCCCCACTATATGCTTCTGATTGAGCTATTTCATTCTCATGATGGGGGAAAATCAAATCTGTACCACCACCATGTATATCAAAAGAATCACCCAGATATTTCATGGACATAGCTGAACATTCTATATGCCATCCAGGCCATCCCTTGCCCCAGGGGCTTTCCCAGTATATTTCCTCATCTTCTGCATTTTTCCAAATAGCGAAATCCATGGGGTCTTTTTTTTCATCACTTATCTCCACCCGGGAACCAGCCTTCATGCCTGAAATATTTCTTCCAGAAAGTTTACCATAATCTTTAAATTTTTCCACACTATAATAAACACTTCCATTTGCTTCATAGGCATAGCCCTTATCAATTAAAGTTTTTACCATATCTAGAATATCACTTATATGATCTGTTGCATTACAATAATAATCAGCATCTTTTATATTTAATTGACTTATATCATCTAAATATGCTTTAGTATATTTTTCAGCTAATTCAAGAGGCTTTAAACCCTCCTCTTCAGCCCGGGCAATTATTTTTTCATTTATATCTGTAAAATTCTGTACATAGGTAACATCATAACCTCTATATTCCAGGTAACGTCTTATAACATCATAATTAATTGCACTTCTAATATGACCAATGTGAGAATAATTTTGAACAGTCAAACCACAGACATACATATTAACTTTTCCTGGATGTATTGTTTCAAAATCTTCCTTTTTCCCTGTCAATGTATTATAAACTTTAATCATCTACTTAACTCCTCCCTTCAAATATTATCTAACTAAATCTAATGCTTTATTAATTCTATTCTCAACTTCTTCAACCCCAAGTATATATATAATATCATTCATTTCAGGTCCAGAACTTTTTCCTGTTAAAGCAAGTCTAACAGGATGATAAATAGTCCGTGGACTTACTGGTAGTTCCTTTTTCATTTCTTTAAATATCATATTTGCTTTTTCTGACTCAATTGTATCTAAATTCTTTAATTTCTCTACAAATGTAGTAAAAACAAGTTCGACATCTTCTCCGACAAATTCTTCTTTAGCTTCATCAATATCCTCATATTTCAATTCTGAAAAAAACAAATCAAGTTTATTAGTAATTTGCGAAAGATTGTCAATACCTTTCCTGGCAATATCTATTACTTTTTTCAAGTAATCATACTTTTCATCTATCTCATCTTCATTAATTAATTCAGTATTAATTAAATAAGGTAATGAAAGTTTTACTATTCTATCTAAATTTGCTTCACGAATATATTTTCCATTCATCCAGTTCAATTTCTCAAGATCAAAAACAGCAGGACTTTTATTAACATCTTCTATATTAAATTTTGCAATTAAATCTTCAGGAGATAAAATTTCTTCATCATTTTTAGCAGACCATCCAAGTAGAGCTAAAAAGTTTAATAAAGCCTCAGGCAGATAACCCTTTTTTCTAAACTCCCCAATATATACCGTATCATCTTTACCTCGTTTTTTTAATTTCGCCCTCTTTTCATCCAAAATTAGCGGTAAATGTGCAAAACGAGGCAAATCAAAATCAAGGGCCTCATACAATAAAATTTGTTTAGGAGTATTAGAAAGATGATCTTCTCCTCTTATAACCTCAGATATCTTCATCAAAGCATCATCAATAACAACAGCAAAATTATATGTTGGCATACCATCAGATTTAAAGATTATAAAATCATCTAAAACTGATGTATTAAATTTCACTTCTCCTCTTATTTCATCATTTATTATTATTTCTCTATCCTCTTCTGGCAATTTAAATCTTACAACTGGAACCCTTCCTTCAGCTTCGAAATTATCTTTTTCCTCCTGAGTAAGATTCCTGCATCTCCCATTATAACGAGGCATTTCCCCTCTTGCTAACGCTTCTTCTCTCATTTCATCAAGTTCTTCTTTAGTACAATAACAATGATATGCTTTGTCTTCCTCAAGTAATTTATTTAAATATTTTTTATATATATCTAATCTCTCAGATTGTCTATAAGGGCCATATTCTCCACCTCTAGAAATACCTTCATCTATATCAATACCCAACCATTCTAATTCTTTTATAATTATTTCTTCAAATTCTTTAGTTGACCTTTGCTTATCAGTATCTTCAATTCTTAATATTAAATCTCCACCCTGTTTTCTAGCCCATAACCAGTTAAAAAGAGCAGTCCTTATATTCCCTATATGTATTTTCCCTGTAGGGCTTGGCGGAAATCTTAAGCGCACAGAATTCATTACATATTTCCTCCT
>CAZOON010000129.1:0-450 GCA_964581445.1 uncultured Halanaerobiales bacterium
AGTTTAATTATATTTCTCCCTAAGAAATGCTGGGAGACCGTTATGATAATAAGTTGATACCTTTATTACTTGCTATATCGGCCTGTGTTTTTTTAATCCCTTATCTAGCAGTTCAGTTAATGGGAGTTGGTTATTTAATGAGTGGTTTATCAAATGGTGCTATACCATTTATGATGGGGGTAATTATTGCTACAGTGGTTGCAATAGCCTGGGCTTTAATTGCAGGTATGAAATCAGTGGCCTGGACTGATTCTTTGCAGTCATTAATAATGATTATAGTCAGTGTATTTATACTTTTTTTTATTGTTTATAGACATCTTGGAGGTTTTGCCAATTTTTTTGCTATCCTGGAAAAAGATCATGCTCAATTCCTTTCAGTACCGGGGCCGGGCTTTTTTAATTTTAAAGTATTTCTAGGTTTAACGCTTCCCTGGTTTTTCTTTTCCATCT
>CAZOON010000129.1:460-5209 GCA_964581445.1 uncultured Halanaerobiales bacterium
TTTGTACCAAAATCACTTTCTGCGATGAAAACAATGATTAGAGGGTTTCTTGGATTTGGCCTAATATATACTCTGGTTTCAGTTCTCTGGGGTTTTAGTGCCCTTGTATTGATGCCTGGTCTGGAGAAGGCTGATATGGCAACACCTGCTTTGCTTGGCTCAGAATATGTCCCGACTATTTTGGGTTTGATTGCCATGGTGGGGATTACAGCAGCAGCAATTTCTACTATTGATTCTATTATGTTAACACTTTCATCGGTTGTTGTTCGTGACATATATCGTAATACAGGTAATGACTCCGGAAATTCTCAATTACGCTTTGGAAAAATTGTCATAATAGTAATCGCCTTAATTGGTCTCTGGTTTGCCAGCAAACAATTGGATTTAATTGCCACTCTTTCAGTTGCTTCTTCTGTAGGATTACTTGTGTCGGTACCCAGCATTTTTGGGGCTTTTTTCTGGAAAGATGCTACTGCCAGTGGCTCAATCTGGAGCATATTAAGTGGCTCATTTATTGCGATATATTTTCAATTTGCCGGTATTAAACCATTTGGTTACTGGCCAGGGGTCTGGACACTTATAGTGAGTACCCTTGTTTTTATAATAGTTAGTGTGTTAACAGAGGCTCCTGACAAAAAGGCCAGTGAATTTTTGGGTTATCTTAATGCTGAATTAAAGAAAAGAAATATCTTATAGTTATAGAGTTTCGCCATCTTTTCTGTAATAAAAGTAGAAGGAAACTTTATGATTGACATAATTGTTCTTTAAATGTATAATCAATGTAGATACATTTAAAGATAAGGGGGAAGAGAAATGATTACAGAAGTAAAAAAATGGGGTAATAGTCTTGCTTTAAGAATTCCTATTTCTTTTGCTGAAGATGTGATGATAGAAGAGGGTGCATCAGTAGATATTTCTATAAAAGACAAAAAAATTATCATTGAACCTATACTTGCTCCTGAAAAATACAATTTAGATACATTATTGTCAAAAATCAGTGAAACAAATAAACATAATGAGTACTTAATGGATGAAAAAAAGGGTAAAGAAATATGGTAGTAAATAATAATTATGTTCCAGATAGAGGGGATCTTGTCTGGCTGGAGTTTTCTCCCCAGAAAGGGCACGAACAGTCAGGACATAGATCAGCAGTATGTGTATCTCCACGTAATTATAATGAAATTGTAGGATTGGCTTTATTTTGCCCGATTACTTCAAAAATTAAAGGCTATCCTTTTGAAGTTAAGTTACCTGAAAATATAAATATAAAT
The DNA here is from genome assembly GCA_964581445.1 of uncultured Halanaerobiales bacterium. Lineage (GTDB taxonomy): Bacteria > Bacillota > Halanaerobiia > Halanaerobiales > CAZOON01 > CAZOON01. Next base: position 1,732 of record CAZOON010000129.1, read on the forward strand.
GGTGTAATACTGGCTGACCAGATAAAAAGCTTAGATTACAGAAGACGTAATGCTAAATTTATTTTTAAATTACCCCATTTATATTTAAATGAGGTCATAGGAAAATTAAATACCTTATTAAGTTGAAGGAGCCGATAAGGCTCCTTTATTATTGAGATTCCAGTTCATATATTTTTTTCTGTCTGGTATTTATTTTCTCTAATCCCCAGCGTTGTATTGAAATATCTACAATCCTTTTTATGGCAGCATCAAAATCAATATTTTTTGCCCTGCACATTTTTATAAATGAAGACCTATCCGGTTTAAGGCTTGGAAGTGAATTGATTTCAATTAAATATACCCTTCCTTCAGGGTCTACCCTGAAATCCATACGGGCATAATCGAGACAGCCCAACATTTTATAGGCCTTGATAGCGATTTTTTTTATTGCTTTTTCAATATTTATTTCTATGCTTGCTGGGCAGAGCTCTTCCATTGCTCTTTTATTTTTTACCTCTCTTGTATTTATATTATCCTTATTATTAAATCTTAATTCTAAGATGGGTAAAAGTTCAGGTTCGTAATTTCCCCAGATACCAACAGTATATTCTTTGCCCGGGATGAATTCTTCTATCAGGGCGGGTTGTCTATAATTTCTAATGATTTCTGCAGATTTTTCATTAAGCCCTTTTATATTATGGACAACACTCCTATCATCAACTCCAAAGCTTGAGCCTTCATGAAGAGGTTTTACAAATAAGGGATAATTTAATAATGTTTTTTTGATTTCATTTGGTTTATCTAAGACCTGGAAATTTGGTGTTGGTATCCCATTTGTCTTAAAAACATATTTACTTAAGTCTTTATAAAGTGCAATTACATGTGTTTTTAACTCTGATCCTGTAAAGGGTATGCCTGTTTTTTCCAATAAACCTGTGCTGATGGCCTGACTATTTTTTTCAATAATTCCAGTAGAATAATTAAAAATTAAATCTGGTTTTTGATTAAGGGTTTTACTTAAAAAGAATTCATCAATTGGAAGAAGTATAACTTTATAAGAGTTATTTTCCAGGGCCAATTTGATTAATTGAGTCGCTTTTTCCATCTTTTTTGCATTATATCTCTCCACTTCATTTGTATAAAAACCGTTATAGGGATTAAATGCAAGTCCAATAGTTGATACCGAATTCATCTTCATCTCTCCTTAATTTTTTTCAAATAAATAATTATAAATTATATTCCTAAAAATAATAATAATCAATCACTTTTTAAAGCAAATTCTTTTTAATATCAATTATGGAATAAATCCTAACACAAAAAAATATGTCGTAGTTAATAGTGTTAGAAAATGTTATAATTAATATTACATAAAAAATTTTATATAAAGTATGTAAATTTAACTGGAGGTAATTTAAATGTTAATGGAAAGTGAGAGAAAACTAGTTGTAGATTATGGAAAAGAGATGATTAATAGGGGTTTAACCACAGGTAGTGGTGGCAATATTAGTATTTTAAATAAAGAAAAAGGTTTATTTGCCATCAGTCCTAGTGGAATAAATTATTTCAAGATAGAACCTGGAGATGTTGTTATAGTTAATCTAAATGGGGAGATAGTTGATGGTAAAAGGAAACCATCCAGTGAATTAGGTCTTCACCGAATATTTTATAAAAACAGGGAGGATGTAAAGGCCATAGTACATACCCATTCTGTTTATGCTACTACTATAGCCTCTCTTAACTGGGAAATACCTGCTGTTCATTATCTTGTAGCTTTTTCCGGAAAAAAGGTTCCCTGTGCTAACTATGCTACCTTTGGTACAAAAGAACTTGCAGAAAATGCATATCTTGCTACCGGGAAAGAATATGATGTTACTTTACTTGCCAATCATGGGCTTTTAGCACTTGGTAATTCAATTGAAGATGCATTTAATAAAGCAGATGTTATAGAGTTTATGGCTGAAGTTTACTATAGAACAAAAGCGGTTGGAGAGCCAGTTATATTACCAGAAGAAGAAATGGAATTAATGGAAGAAAAATTTAAAAGCTATGGACAATAAAAAAGAAACAGCCTTCTATTTGCTGAAGGCTGTTTTTCCATTTATAAAAACCATTTCTACTTTGGATCTAATATCCAGAGGATTTTTTAGTGAGTTGTGCAGGAATTTTAAATTTAATATGTAAATTTAAATATATAATGTTATTTTTTTAGGATTTAAGAATAATTTATTTAAGCATAATAAAACTAAATTAAAAATTTATGATGAAAATTGGTGAATAATTTGAATTACAGGATAAATCGTCCCATTGATCTTGAAGATGATTATGGACATCTACTTTTTTCTTTAACTAAGGATGAATTAAATAAAATAAGAAAAAATTGGGGATTTAAAGGGATCAGCAATTTGAACAAAAAAGAACTGGCAAGTGAATTACAAAAGAGGATTCCTGTGTCAGTTAATAGATGGTTAAAGTTAATAGATGAAAGCATCTATTTTCTTTTAAAAGAACTGCTTACTCATGGAGGAATGGGTATTTTTGATATCCAGAGTGAAGGGGATTTGCGGTTTTTGAAATACTTACAGGAAAGAGGGGTATTGTTTTATGGGGTAAATCAGGGAGAATTGTTATTACTTATTCCTGGTGAAATAAAAAAGGAAATTCAAAAACACCTTGATTCTAATCCTGACCTTATAGCTAAGATAGAGGAAAATACAGATTTAATCCTATATACTATAGGTATATTGGTATACTATGGAATATACCCGTCAAATAAAATTTTCAGAAAGATTGAGAGGCATATTGATTATGAGATTGATGTGCTGGAGTATCTTGACATAATATTTGAATTTAGTAAGGCCTATGATATTATCTATAGGTATCAAAATAATTTTGTCCTGGAATATGTTAGGGATCTTAAGTGGCTAATGAAAGAACAGGATAAGCGCTCAGAGCTTAATTATTATGAAATGGTTAGAGAAGAGTTGATATATGCAGGAAAAAACATTTTGCCCTTACCAGGCAGTGAATACAGGGAACTGGAAAAATATTTAAAAAAGAATGATGTTAGCAAAGAAATAATAAAAGAGATAATGAGTAGACTTTATTTTGACATTAATAATGGGATTTCCTATCCACAGATGGTATCAATTATTATAGAGCTGGTGGACTTTGAAACCCAAAGGGAATTAAAAGAATTAAGCGAGCATTTACTTTCTGTATACAACAATACCCGTCAGTGGATTCTTAAAGGTAATACTCCAAATAAGATAAATGTATTTAAGTCTACAACAATAGATAGAGAAAAAAATAATGTAGTGAGTCTTGATGAATTTAGAAAGAAAAGGATGGAAGGTCCTGCTAGGTAAAGGACGATTTTATTATAAAAACTGTTGTTCTTAAATCAAAAAAATTGACATGTTTATATAGCTGTGTTATAAACTTATATTTGACAACAATAAAATAAAAATGAAGATATTGGTTCTCTGTAATTAAGTTACAG
>CAZOON010000130.1:0-5199 GCA_964581445.1 uncultured Halanaerobiales bacterium
CTCTGGTATATGCCAGTACCAAGACCTTATATGCCTCAACCAAAATTAATAGCTCAATCTATGCAATATTATTTAAATCAAATAAATGTAAAAGCAAATCTAGTATCATTTGACTGGGGAACTTATTTAACAAAAGTAAATAATAAAGATGAAGCTGATACTTATCTCTTAGGCTGGTATGGAGATAATGGAGACCCGGATAACTTCCTCTATGTACTTTTAGACAAGAAGAACTCTAATAATAATTATACAAGCGAAGAATTGCATAAAATACTTGTTGGTGCCCAGACAGAAATGGATCATGAAAAAAGGATAGAGCTATATAAAGAAGCCCAGCTTATTATTCATAAGGATATCCCCTGGGTACCAATAGCACATTCAACCCCTCCAATAGCTCTAAAAACACAAATTAAAAACTATATCCCTGATCCCAATAAAACAGAAAAATTCACAGATGTCTGGATAGAAAAATAAGTTTATTTAAAATAAGTAAATCTTTTAAAAATAAAAGAAGGGCTGAAAGACAGCCCTTCTTTTATTATTATTATCTGGGAAATAAATATATTATATTATTTTTTATACTATAATCTAATCCAATAATGTCTACCTCTTCAAGTCCAATAAAAGTACGGCCTTCCTTTAATTTTAGATTTTTTATAATATGTTTTTTCCCTTCAATCAAAGCAAAACCCTTCAAATTTATTAAAGAATTCTGTTTTTCCATTACAATATAGACCTCTTTTAAATCATTATCCCAGTCTACCTTTACTCCAAAAATATTTAATACTGCTCTAATTGGTATCAAAATAACTTCATTTTCAACAATTACAAAAGGTTCTAAATTAATATTTTTATTATTAAAAGAGGCAGTCTTTTTCTCCAGATTTATTTTTAAAATCTTTTCCTTTTCTCCGTTAAAAATATTATTATCATTTATCTTAACACTTTTATCATTATCCTTTTTATTATCCTCTTTGTTTTCCTGATTATTTTTTTCATTGTTATCATAAACATTCACCCAGATTGCTTTGACACCTTTGCCCCCCTGAGAATCCTGGGCCATAAGCTGGATTAGGTATTTCCCGGGTTTAGAAAAGCTATGAGCTATTTTACTATTTTTTGTTTTTATTGTAGTACCATCACCAAAATTCCATTGATACAATTCTATAGAGCCACTCATACTTGTTGTATCAGAAGCATCAAGATAGATTGCTTCTCCTGTCTTTACTGAACTTTTATTGATTTTAAAATCAGTATAAGGTGCAGATGCTGTAATCTTTAATTTTCTTTCCACTTTTTGAATTGGAATATTGATACTTATAAAATCTCTCTCTTTAAATTCTACATCAAATTGCTTATCTCCAATTAATTTATACCATTTTGCTAAAGATGATTTATTAACACAGATAGTATATTTTTTATCTTCATTATTGGGAACAGCAATTAATATTTTGCCATCTGCAGCACTATGGAAATTCTCATTAAAATTTTCACTCGATACTAATAGAGAAACACCTTTAACACCTTCTTCTTCTATTTGATAGTTCCCATCTTTATTTGCATCAAGATAAAAATTTAATTCTATTATTTTTTCTCGCTGTAAAGGTATTTCCAGTTTAATGGTATCTTTAGGAAGCTCTACATTAAAGATATTTTGTCTTTCTAATTTATATCCTACAGGTAAATGGCTTATAAATAATGTATACTTATCTTCTTCCATGGGGAGAAAACGGAAAAATCCAGCATCATTACTTATTGCCTGCTCCCCTGATTTACTAATGATTAAAACATCTTTAACCCCTGCTTCCTTCTCATCCTTTTTACCATTACCATTCTCATCTATAAATACATAACCCTCTATCCTTCCCTTTTTGCTCACTCCATATAATGGTAAGTCAAAATTACTGCCTATCCCCAAATTTATAGAATGAGAAATTTTTTGCTTTTCTTCTTTGCTTTCTGATAGGTTTATATAAATATTTGAATTATTGGAAACACGATAATGTAAAGAGCCTGAAATATTTTCCACATCTGGATTTGCACTATGTTCTTCGTATTCATAGCTTAAACTAGAATAAAGTTTATTTTCCTTGAGTGTTATTGGCAATAACACTCCATAATTATTTGCTAAATCTAATTCAGGGTCTTCCCATTCTTTTTCTGTATGAATACGTTCATACCAAAGATAAGAGCCCTTTATATCTGTACCAAGATGTAAATACCATTCTTTCGATTTACCCATATATTCAAAAATACCGGCTTCACCCTCAGTATCTGTTTCTATATAATTTGTCTGCCAATTAATGGGTCCAGTATAACCTCCTAAACCAGTATTCCAGGAATAACTTTCTGCCCTATCATCTGTCTCTTTTACTAAGCCATCTTCATAATCTCCCCCAATATAATAGTTCAATTTCCGACAGGGAGATAGCTTTAACAATATACCCAGTCCCTTTAAATATTTTGTATTATCATTTTCCATTATTGAATGTCCGTATTTGCCATCCACTGCTATACTGGATTTTTTAGATATATCCCAGTCCACATTAAGTTCTGTCATTTCCTCTTTCAATTCTAATTGCATATCTTCTTCAAAATAATCCTGCTTAAATTCAGCTCCAAAATCAAAATTACCATCTTTTTTAGTAGAAACATTAAACTCGGCCTTACCGTCTTTCTCTCTAAACCCATCATGCCAGCGACTATATAAAATACTATGTTTCCAATTTTCCCGGCTCATATTAGCACCCAATTGCCAGGCACTATGATTGGAGTCTGCAGCCAGCTCGCCACTTAACTCTAATTCTTCATTGGGATATACAGACACACTCGAATATCCTATAGGGATAGATCCAGTGATTGCACCAAATTTCATATCATAGATGCCTTTCTTCCAATCACCTTCAATCATACCATATAATTTATCATCTTCAGATATAAGGCCATTTTTTAGAAAAAAATGAGGAGTAATTTTAATACCATATTGAACACCGGGTCCATTTATTTGAGCCACATCCGGTCCCTGTATTATCTCTCCTCCTTTTACAAACCAGATATCTTTTTTCCCAACACTTAATGTTGGCCAGGAAATTTCTGAATCCAGATCCTGCTCCCAATCAAATATTATCCAGTGTTCTTTTGGTAAACTACCCGCTAAAGAAATACTGCCTTCTGTTTCCGTTGAATTTTCTTCAACCCAGTTACTATTTAAATTCATTTCTCCTGGAATCTGCCACCAGATAGACCCTCCAACCTGCTCAGGATAGGGTGGTAATAGTGAAAGACTTGAAGATATTAAATGATACCTGCTTTCTTTAGACCTGGCAAAAACACTTAAACTATATAAACCCGCTTTAATACCTTTTGGCGGAGTCAATTTATAGGATATTACAGAAGAACTACCGGCCTCAATTGCAATTTTTTCTTTAAAACCTTCAATTTCCCAGTCAAAGGGTTTATCTATTTTTAAATTAACATTTGCTTTTATATTTTTTTCATTAATTATTTTTGTAGATAGTTCTACACTTTTTCCAGGATGAACATTAACATTTTCTGTTAAATTTATCATTTTAAGCGAAACAAGCGGTAAAACCTCTATTTCAGTTATCTCTTCAATTATGTGGCCTGATTTATCTTCAATTGATAAGCCAACTTTATAGATATCAGGTTTCGTGCCCTGTGGAACTAAAAGTGTAAGAAAAAGAATATTTCTTTCATCTTTATGTAATGTAAACTTTGATATAGGGGAAAGAACTGACCATTTCTCTGGAACCCTATAATCAGTGTTAACTGTCAGTTTTTTTTCTCCATTATATCTTATAGGGAATACTATTGTAATAAAATGGCCAGGTACTGCCTCCTTTAAAGAAGTCTTTTCTATAATAATATCATTGGCATAGATTTCACCTGAAACAAATGTTATCATTAAAATTAATAAAATTAGAAATATTTTGTTTTTTACTTTCATAATTTTAATCCTCCTTGACAAGAAGAAGTTGCTGGCCAGCAATCAAGTCCTGTGACCCTGTATCCACAACACCCAGAACCAGGTATTTTCCTGCTGATAGTTCTTTTGGGAAAAATGCTGATAATATAATATCTCCTCCGGGTAAAACAAAAAATCTATCTATATTTACTCTACCCACTTTTTCACCCTGCTGATTGGTTAATTCAAACCAGCCAGTGCCAAACTGATATATTGTACCTGTGTTTTTATATAAAATACTCAATTTATAACCAGCTTTATCACCTTCTGTGCTTTTAATGCTTGTAATCTGTCTAACTTCCCCTTTGCTTTCCATTTTATCCGGATCAGACTGTGTAAGTAAAATACCTAATCCTGTAGACATTTCTGCTTCCAATCTTTTTGAGTTATCAGAAGCTGACTCTGAATTAACCTTAAGAGTATTTGCTGTTTGAATAACCACAACACCCCAGTGTGGCCCACTTATTTCTTTTGGAATTTTAACTTTAATATTAACTGCCTGACTGGAATTTGCAGGTATTGTAAATGATCTTGGTACAATCTCCAGATAGGGAATTATTGAATTTTCAAGTGTTTCCGGATCATTTAGTAAAGTGCGTCCATTTAAATCCCTTATACAATCTTTAAATCTAATAATGATTTTTTCTTCTTTATCTGAACTATTATAAACCCTGAAATTATATTCAGCACTAGTACCAGAAGAAATGTTAAAAGACAGATACATACTATCAACACCAATTTTTGCCAGGGTGCTCAAACTGCTAAGAACAAGAAATAAAAAAACTAAAGGTAATATTAAAAGTATTACTTTTTTATTAATTATCATTATTCTTCTCCTTTCTACTATTGTGGATCAGGAATGTAAAAACTTATATCAGGATCAAGATCAAAAAGTACATCAAAGGTATAGTTGCCTGAACTATATCTCTCCCATTCCAGCAGATTATAACGTAATTTTACTTCTCTATACTCTCCTGTTGTAGCCTCACCGGAAAAAACAATTTCACCATCCAGGGGTAGCCATAATTCTTCTCCTGCTACTTCTCTGGCAAATTCCATAACACTTGCAGGAGGTTTTACGCTATATACCGGGTAATATTCTGATGTAACTTTTCCCCGTAAAACCCAGGGTACATCTGCACTAATCAGAAAAGAAACCTTACCGATTTCTGCATAACCATAATATTTATTATAGAAAGTTTTAAACCCTAATC
>CAZOON010000131.1:0-5194 GCA_964581445.1 uncultured Halanaerobiales bacterium
AGGGTGGTGGCAGTCAGATGATGTCTTTTGGGAAAAGCAAGGCTAAGCTTGATGAGAATGAAAAAAAGGTTACCTTTGAGGATGTTGCCAACTATGAAGAGGTTAAAGAAGAATTACAGGAAGTAATTCAATTTTTAAAAAATCCTGAAAAGTTCTCCAGTCTTGGAGCTAAAATACCCAAAGGTATATTGTTAGTAGGACCTCCAGGAACTGGAAAAACTTTAATGGCCAGGGCGATTGCTGGTGAAGCTGGAGTGCCATTCTTTTTCATAAGTGGCTCTGATTTTGTTGAAATGTTTGTTGGTGTGGGAGCTTCTCGTGTTAGAGATCTATTTGACAAGGGAAAGAAAAATTCACCATGTATTATATTTGTTGATGAATTGGATGCAGTTGGAAGACAAAGAGGTGCAGGGCTAGGTGGGGGTCATGATGAAAGAGAACAGACCTTAAACCAGTTACTTGTTGAAATGGATGGATTTGCAACAAATGAAGGAATAATTTTAATGGCAGCTACTAATCGACCTGATGTACTTGATCCTGCATTATTGAGGCCTGGTCGTTTCGATAGACAGGTTATTGTAGATAGACCAGATGTGCTGGGTAGAGAGGCTATTATAAATATTTATATGAAAAATAAACCAGTAAGCGATGATGTTGATACTAAAATATTGGCCCAGAGAACACCTGGTTTTACCGGGGCTGATATGGAAAATCTGGCTAATGAGGCTGCTATTTTAGCTGCAAGACGTGAAAAAGATAAAATAAGTATGATAGAATTTGATGATGCAATAGACCGGGTTATTGCAGGACCTGCTAAAAAAAGTAGGGTAATATCAGAAAAAGAGCGAAATCTTGTCGCTTATCATGAAACCGGTCATGCTTTATTGGGAGAACTGCTGGAATATGCAGATCGTACACATAAAGTTTCTATTATTCCAAGGGGTAGGGCGGGTGGATTTACTATTCCGTTACCAGAAGAAGAAAAGAACTTTATGACAAAAAATGAATTATTTGATAAGGTGACTGCTTTGCTTGGAGGAAGGGCAGCAGAAGCTATTTTCTTAGATGATATTAGCACAGGTGCTCAAAATGACCTGGAAAGGGCAACTAAAATTATTAGAGCTATGGTTACTGAATATGGAATGAGTGATAAATTAGGACCATTAACTTTAGGTCAAAAACACAATGAACAGATATTTTTGGGTAGAGATATTTCAAGGCAAAGAAACTATAGTGAAGAGGTTGCAGCTGAGATAGATCAAGAAGTAAGCCATCTAATTGAAAAATGTTATAAAAAAGCTGAAAAGATTTTACAGGAAAATACTGCAAAAGTTGAGCGTATTGCAAGTGCGTTAAAAGAATTTGAAACTCTTGATGCTGAACAGATTAAAAAGTTGATGAATGGTGAAACATTAAACCCTAAAGATGATAAAGATGATAAAGATGATAAAGATGATAAAGATAAAGATAATAAAGATAAAGATGATATCCAGGATTATACTGAGTAATCTTATTCTTGAGACTAAATTACCAGCTTTTATGGCTGGTAATTTTTTTAAATAATATTTAATATATTTAATTATATTTTAATAAAAATTAAATTTTATTAAGCAAAATGATTCTGAAAAAGAGGAATTTTGTCTAATTTATTGAATATTATTATAGAATCAATTGTTATAGATATGGAGGTACCTGTATGATAATAATTGATGGGGAAAGTTTATCTATAAAAGAGCTTATTAAGGTCGCTCGTGATGGAGAAAAAATTAAATTAAAAGCTCAATCCAGTGAAAAAATAAAAAAAAGCAGAAAAATTGTTGAAGAATTTGTTGAAAATAATTCGATTGTTTATGGCGTGACTACTGGATTTGGAAAATTTAGTGATACAAGGATATCACCTCGTGAAGTGATACATTTACAGGAAAATTTAATAAAAAGTCATTCTGCTGGAACAGGAGATAATTTATCTCTAGAAATTGTCAGGGCCATGATTTTGTTAAGAATAAATGCACTGGCAAAGGGTTATTCTGGTATCAGGTTAAAGACGATTAATTTACTGGTTGATATGCTTAATAATAATATTGTACCTCTAGTACCTGAGCATGGTTCAGTTGGGGCCAGTGGAGACCTGGTTCCCTTAGCTCATATGGTATTAGTGATGTTGGGTAAGGGTTTTGCCAATGTTGATGGCGATATATTATCTGGCGATAAGGCTCTTAATGTTAAGGGATTAAGCCCTATTAAACTTAAAAGTAAAGAAGGACTTGCTCTAATAAACGGTACTCAGATGATGAGTGCACATGGGGCTATAGCAATTAATGATAGTTTGAATCTTTTTTTTCATGTAAATTATGCTCTGGCTCTATCACTTGAAGCTTTAAAGGGAATATTATCAGCTTTTGATGAGAATGTACATAAATTAAGGCCACATCCTGGGCAAATAAAAACTGCAAGACATATTAGAACCTTAGTAAAAGGTAGTAAATTAGCTTTATATGAGAGAGCAGATAGGGTACAGGATGCTTACACCTTAAGATGTGCGCCCCAGGTACATGGGGCCAGTTATGATGCAATTACTCATGTTCAGGACATCCTTATACGCGAGATAAATTCGGTCACAGATAATCCACTAATATTTCCTGAAAGCAAGGAAGTTATTTCTGGTGGTAATTTTCACGGACAACCCCTTGCTTTAGGTATGGATTACCTAGCTATGGCTGTAAGTGAATTAGGTAATATCTCCGAAAGACGTATAGCCCGTCTTATTGATTCTTCATTAAATAATGGCCTGGAAATGTTTCTTACAAAATATGGGGGTTTAAATTCAGGCTATATGATAGCTCAGTATACTGCTGCTTCACTTGTGGCTGAAAATAAGGTTCTTGCAAATCCTGCAAGCATTGATTCTATACCAACCTCAGCCAATCAGGAAGATCATGTAAGTATGGGTTCTGTTAGTGGCAGAAAATTATTAAAAATAATAAATAATGTTGAGCAAATTATAGCTATTGAAATGCTACTTGCTACGCAGGCAATTGATCTCAGGACAGATGACCCTTATGAAAAACTTGGTATTGGGAGTAAAAAAATATATAGTGAGATTAGAAAAATTGTTGAACCTTTAGAAGAAGATAGAATATTATATCCTGAATTATATAAAGTTAAGGAACTAATTCATAAAGGGGATTTGAAAGAGAAGATAGAATGATATTTAAGGCTATTTTAAATTTTTTAAATATTTATGCAGGAATAAATGATTTTTTGTTGAATAAAAAATAATAATAAAATTAATCATGATTATAAATTTTTAATAATATTATTTTTATAAAATATTAATATTAATAATAGTATTTTATTTTTACAAGGAGGTGGTCTAGAAGAACTTGTAATACATAGTATAATTATTGAAAATTATGTACTATAAAATTTAGGGAAGAAATTTGCCGAAAAATATTAATAAAAGGAGAGATTTTTATGAAAAGTGATATTGAGATTGCTCAAGCAGCGGAAATGAAAACTGTTATGGAAATAGCAGATAAAATTGGATTAAGTGAAGATGATCTGGAGCTTTATGGTAAGTATAAGGCAAAAGTAAAATTAGATGTATTAAAAAGAATGGAAGATAAAGAAGATAGTAAATTGATATTAGTTACAGCTATTACACCAACACCTGCTGGTGAAGGTAAAACTACAACAACCGTAGGTTTAGGTCAGGCCTTAAATAAAAAAGGCAAAAATGCCATTATTGCTTTAAGAGAGCCCTCTTTAGGACCTACAATGGGTGTTAAAGGTGGTGCAGCCGGTGGTGGTTATTCACAGGTAATCCCTATGGAAGATATTAACCTTCATTTTACTGGAGATATTCATGCAATAGGTATAGCACATAATCTTTTATCAGCTGCTATAGATAATCACATTAAACAGGGAAATGAACTGGGTATTGACCCTACTAAAATTACCTGGCCAAGAGTTGTGGATATGAATGATAGGGCTCTTAGAGAAGTTGTAGTTGCTCTGGGTGGTACAGGTAATGGTATTCCTAGAGAAGATGGCTTTATTATCACTGTTGCTTCTGAAATTATGGCTGTACTTTGTCTGGCTAATGACTTAATGGAACTTAAAGAGAAAATCGGGAAAATAGTTATAGGTTATTCATATGATGACAAACCTGTAACAGCTGGAGATTTGAATATGCAGGGAGCTATGACTGCTTTATTAAAAGATGCTATTAAGCCTAATCTTGTGCAGACATTAGAAAACACACCAGCATTTATTCATGGTGGACCCTTTGCTAATATTGCTCATGGATGTAATAGTATTATGGCAACCAAAATGGCCATGAAATTATCTGATATCACTGTTACTGAAGCAGGTTTTGGTGCTGACTTAGGTGCAGAGAAATTCTATGATATCAAATCTAGATTTGCTGGACTCCATCCAGATGCTACAGTTTTAGTTGCTACTGTAAGAGCACTTAAGATGCATGGTGGAGTAGAAATGGATAAATTAACTGAAGAAAATCTTGAATGTTTGGGTAAGGGTATTGAAAACCTTGAAAAACATATTGAAAATATTCATAAATTTGGAGTGCCAATCGTTGTTGCAATTAATAGATTCCCTGATGATACAGAAGCAGAGCTAGAATTAGTTCGGGAAAAAGTTGAAGCACTGGATGCCAAAGTTGCCCTTTCAGAAGTATGGGCTAAAGGTGGCGAAGGTGGATTAGAATTGGCAGATAAAGTACTTGATGTACTTGAAAATGAAGAAAATAAATTCCATTATCTATATGAAGAAGAAGTTTCTATTAAAGAAAAAATTGAAACTATTGCTACTGAGATTTATGGAGCAGATGGAGTTAAATATAGTGATAATGCTGAAAAACAAATTAAACAATTTGCTGAATTGGGTTATGATAATCTGCCAATATGTATGGCTAAAACCCAGAGCTCAATTTCAGATAACCCTTCATTAAAAGGACGTCCAACTGGTTTTGAATTATCAGTTAATAATATTTCGCTTTCCGCTGGTGCTGGTTTCTTAGTACCTTCAACTGGTCCTGTGCTTAAGATGCCTGGTTTACCAAAAGTTCCTTCTGCTGAAAATATTGATATTGATGCTGATGGTACGATTACAGGTTTATTTTAATTGTAAACTATTTACTATTTTTTCAAAAATTAATATATTATTATCAATG
>CAZOON010000132.1:0-3803 GCA_964581445.1 uncultured Halanaerobiales bacterium
AGTGTGAAATTAGAACATAATGGCAAGGTAGAAACCATTAATACTGCTAATTTCATCCAGTATGAACTCTTTACTGGCGATATAATTAGTATTAAAGGGAATAACAGCCTGGAAATACTATTTTATGAAAGTGGTGAATCGATAGTACTGACAGCAAAAGATGTTTCTGGAGTTTATCAGATTACAGAAAATAATGTAGTTTTTGTTGAAGACTAGATATTATTTAGTTTGATATTTCCACAAAAAGGCCAATTTTCATGACCTTTTTGTGGAAAATCTAAATATATTTAGATATAAAAGTAGAGAGGTGATATTGAGAATGTATAGTTATAGATTGCCTGATTTAATAGTTATGACAACGGTATTATTACTTATTATTACTGCCGGTGTACTGGCAGAAGATACAACTGCGCCTACTATCATTCATGAAGAAATTGTTGAAGCACCTGCAGATACTACACTGTCAGTAGAAACAGAGGTAAAAGATGAAAGCAGGATTCAGCGTGTTACTTTATTTATGAGATCAAAAGGGACAAATGAATATTATAAACTGCCGGCAAAAGGAAAGGCTGATGGCAGTTATAAGGCTATAATACCATCAAATTTTATGGCTGTAGGTACACTGGAATATTATTTAAGGGCTGTGGATGTAAAAGGTAATATTTCTACCTATCCTGAACTTAATGCAGCTGGAGATCCGCTTGAGATAAGTGTTAAACCTGATGAGACTATACCTGAGGCAACTCTAATGGCGCCAAAGGGTATGATTGGCGATGATTCCTTTGCTGTTGTTATAGTCCTTGATGATGAAGCGGCAAATATTGACCCGGAAAGTGCAGAAGTATTTTTTAATGGTAAAAATATTAGCTCTAATGCGCGTATAAGTAAACGCTCAATTGCATTTCAGGTTCCAGCCCGGGATATAGATACCAAAAACAAAATATTAATAAGAATTTCTGATAAAGCTGGTAATGAATTAGAAAAAACCTTTAAAATTTCACAGCATCCACTTGTCAGTGGAAGCTATAGTACTGATATGACTTTTGCTGAAGATGGTACAGAGATTGAAAGTTCTCTGGGATTAAAAGCAAGTTGGGGTAGATTCTCTGCTACTGCCGATATCAGTGGTGAAAATTTATATTTTGAGGATGCTGATAGTGAATATAATTTGAGTTATGATGGTAGATTACTGGATTTAAGTCTTATTGATACAGATACAACACTTTCTGAAATGACAGCCAGTTCATATAGTCACAGGGGGGCAGATATTAAATTTAAACTTGGGCCTTTTAATTCAGTATATGGATATGGCTATGCTCAACCTGCAATAAAAGATGAACAGTTTGCTAGAAAATTCTTTGGTATGCGTCAGGCTTATGATTTTGGTTTTATGAATGGAGGCTTTAATTTTAGTGAGGTTATAGATGAGGCGAATGGTGAAGAAATTGAGGCATTGAGTCCGGAGCAAAATTATGTTATGAGTATGGATAATGGCTTATATTTATTTGGTCTTTCAGTAGAGAGTGAGCTTGCAGCCAGTTTCTATTTTGATAATGCCTCAGATAATATCTGGAATAATGTTGATGCCCTGGTAAATAGTCTGGAAACTTTAGGAATTATTGAAGAAGATGAAAAAGATGATATTAGGGATACTTTGAATGATGTACCTGATATTGTAAAAAAATTATTTCCTTTACCTTTAGATGCTACAGATATAACTTCAATAACTCAGTACTTTACAGCTCTTGATTTTGCAGGTAAGATAGGATTCAATACACCATTACCATGGTCAGATTTGAGTGCCACTTATTATTACTATGGTCCATATTTTAAAACTTTAGCAGGTAGTGGTGACCGTGATGCTCAGGGTTATAATCTTTCCTTTGCTACTGATCGCTTCTTTGATTTTGTTGATATGTCACTTGATTATGGTCAATATAGAGATAATATTGACTATATTACTGCAGGTATTCTTGCGGATATATTAAGTGATGATGATACACCAGAAGAATCAGGAGAAGGTGCTGTAAGATACACAGAATATGATGGGGAATTAGGTATATATACAGCATTATTTGATACTGATTTAGGGTATAGTCATGAAGAAGAGGCTGACTTTGATACCCTTGTTTTACAGACTGATGAAGATACCTATAGTGTAAAACTTAAAAATATTAAATTTGATATAGGTGAATGGGAAAGTTCAGTAAAAACAAGCTTCAGTACTGCAAAAGAGAATGAATATGATAATACAGGGCTTAATGTTACTAATTGGAAGAAAACCGATAAAAGTAGAATAAATTTTAATATGGAAAAAGGTCTCTGGGAACATGGCTTGACTTATCGCATTAAAAATGAAACTGATAAAGCAGGGGCAGAATTACAGAGTCCCAGTTATTCTATAAGTAATAGCTGGAGTAAAAAGGACCTGAACTTTGCTAATTATAGCTTATATAAATTTGAAGTTGAATCAGATATTACAATTACAAATACAGATGGAGATACCGAAGATGAAGAAGAAATGGAATATGAAATTGAATTTGATATAAGGCCTACTAAAAATATGAAGTTTGTTGTAGGATATACTTATACTGATTTTACTGATAATTTAGATGCCAGTAATAACTCTACTGAAAATGAAGGTAAGATTAAATATAGTATAGATTTTTAAATAATTTTCAAAAATGAAAACTAAATATGACTTATTTTAAAGGGAGTTTATCATTTAAATGATAAACTCCTTTTTTTACTTTGATTTTACATTAAAGAAACAGCAAATTAATAATATTAAATATTTTGAAAAATAACTTGCAAAAAATGTCGAAATTTATTATAATATAGATAAGATTAAGTATAAGTAAATTAATTTGAATAAATTTTTCTAATACTGAATAATTCCAAAGGAAGTGTGTTAAAATTTTAGAAAAATATAAATATGTTGGTAAAAAAATACGTAATGAAAGAATTAAATATGGCTTAAATCTTAATGATTTAGCAAGTGAATTGGAACTTTCTCCTTCTTTTTTAAGTCAACTTGAGAATGGGAAAACGGCCCCGTCTTTACATGTCCTTGATAAAATATGTACTTTTTTTTCACTACATATTGCTACACTTTTTGAAACAGAGGGAAATAAAGGGGCCTATTTTCATTTTAAAAAAGAGTCTCAAATTGAGCTTGAAGATGAAAATAGGAGTTTAAGATTTTTGCTACCCAAGTCAATTCACAGTTTTTTTGAACCGCTTATAGTTTTTTTAAAGCCAGGAGCTAGAAATCAGAATTTTTCACTGCATCAGGGTATTGAATTTGGTTATGTAATTGAAGGGAATATTGAAGTTCATATAAAAGATACAGATAAGATTTTATGTAAAAAGGGAGATAGTATATATTATCCTGCAGATTCATTTCATAAATTAGTCAATCCTACAGATAAAATTAGCCAGGGAATTTGGATAAATATATATCAGGAGGAGGAGAATAATTTTGATTTTCCTCATGATAAATAATTTATAAATAAATTACACAATTAAGTAATATTTCTTAAAGGGGTGGAAAATATGAAGAAAATGAGCAAAATTGAAAGAGTAAAGGCAGCAATAACAGGTGAAGAGGTAGATAGAGTACCAATTAGTTTATGGCAACATTTTCCCTGGGCAGATCAGGATCCAAAAACTCTGGCAGAGACTCAACTTGCATTCCAGAAAAAATTTGATCTTGACTTTGTGAAATGTATGCCATTTGGATTGTACAGCACAGCAGATTATAATAAGTCTATGATAAAGATCTTTGGTGGATTTGAACCCCC
>CAZOON010000132.1:3903-5142 GCA_964581445.1 uncultured Halanaerobiales bacterium
TGAAAGTTGTATGTAAAACCACTATTGATTTTAGCAGGGCCAGCATTGAAGCCGGTGCAAGCGGATTATTTTTTGCAACCCAGTGTGCCACAGAAGAGGTAATGACAGTGGATGCCTATAAAGAATTTGGACTTAAATATGATCTGGAGATTTTGGAAGATATAAAAAATGAAAGCTGGTTTAATATATTCCACTTACATGGTGTAAATATTATGACAGATATTATAAAAGATTTACCAGTTCAATGTATTAACTGGCATGATAGGAGAACCTATCCTTCTTTGAAAGAAGGTTTAGATATTTTTGCAGGTAAATGTCTTATGGGGGGTATTAATGAAAAGAGAACAATAATGGATGGAACACTGATGGAAATTACAGATGAGATATATGATGCCATCGAGCAAACTTCTACAAAAAACTTGATAATTACACCAGGTTGTGTGGCACCTACCAGAACCCCCCATGCTAACTATTATGCTGCAAGAATGGCAGTAGAAACTTACAACAGCGAAATTAAAGCTGATCTGGTAGTATAGATATTTAGTGAAATTAGTAACAGGGAGGTGATTTCAAAATAAAAGCACTGTCGCTATTTTTAAGGATCAAAATCTAAGGAGGCTAATTAATGAAAAAAATTAATAGTAAATCTGTTGTAGTAACTTTGATGTCTGTTATACTAATCCTTGCTTTTTCTATAGGTATTATGGCTGCTGATTCTGAAAAATATGGTGGAACTTTAAATTATCCATTACCATATCCACAGAGCATATCAACTCTGACACCGGCGCAATCTAATGATGTTAACCAGAGAATTTTTATAAAGACAATTTTTGATACACTTGTAAAATATGATGAAGCAACATCAAAAGTAGTACCGGAAATTGCAAAAAGCTGGGAAGTTTCAGAAGATGGTACATTATATACATTCCATCTCTGTGAAAATATTACTTTCCATAATGGAGAAAAATTGACAGCAGAAGATGTTAAATTTTCTTTTGAGCGTATGATTGATCCTAAACAGGCTTCTACTGCAATATCAGCAGTTCAGCATATTAAAGGTGCAGAAGAATATAAGAATGGCGAAGCTGATGAAATCACAGGAATCGAAATAATTGATGATTATACAATAAAAGTAGAATTAATTGGTCTGGATACTGGATTTTTAGGTCATATTTCAAATGAAAAGTCTGGAATTCTTCCTAAAGATTATGTAGAAAAAGTAGGTAATGATTTTGGTAT
>CAZOON010000133.1:0-5137 GCA_964581445.1 uncultured Halanaerobiales bacterium
GCTTCACTTGCCTATGGGCTTGATGATGAAAGCGAACAGACTATTCTTGTATTTGACCTTGGTGGAGGTACATTTGATGTATCTGTTCTTGATCTTGGTGATGGTGTTTTTGAAGTAGTTTCTACAAGTGGAAACAATCATCTTGGTGGTGATGATTTTGATCAAAAATTAATTGATTATCTTGCTGAAGAATTTAAAAAAGAAAACGGTATAGATTTAAGAAAAGATAATATGGCTCTTCAGAGATTAAAAGATGCTGCTGAAAAAGCAAAAATAGAGCTGTCAAGTGTTAAACAGACAAATATAAATTTACCATTTATAACGCAAACAGATGAAGGCCCAAAACATCTTGATATTGATATAAGCAGGGCCAGGTTTGAAAAATTAACTGAAGATTTAGTTGAAAAAACAATGGGTCCAGCAAAGCGCGCCCTTGATGATGCAGGTTTTGGTCCTTCTGATATAGATGAAGTCATTCTTGTTGGAGGCTCAACCAGGATTCCTGCTGTTCAGGAGGCTGTTAAAAAATTAATTGGTAAAGATGCCCATAAAGGTATTAACCCTGATGAGGTTGTTGCAATTGGTGCAGCTATTCAGGGTGGGGTTCTTTCAGGTGATGTTAATGATGTTGTTTTATTAGATGTTACTCCTCTTTCACTTGGTATAGAAACTCTGGGTGGAGTTTTCACTAAGTTAATTGATAGAAATACTACTATCCCTACTTCTAAGAGTAAGATTTTCTCAACTGCTGCTGATAATCAGACAAGTGTTGACATTCATGTCTTACAGGGTGAAAGAAAGATGGCTAAGGCTAACAAAACACTGGGTCGCTTCCAGTTAACAGATATACCACCTGCACCTCGTGGTATTCCACAAATTGAAGTCACTTTTGATATAGATGAAAATGGTATTGTACATGTTTCTGCTAAAGATAAAGGAACAGGTAATGAGCAAAATATTACCATTAAATCTTCAAGTGGACTTTCTGATGAAGAAATAGATCAGATGGTAAATGATGCGGAAAAACATGCTGAGGAAGATGAGAAAAAAGTAAAAGAGGTTGAGATCAACAATCAAGCAGATACTCTTGTTCATCAAACTGAAAAGACCTTAAAAGATGCAGGAGATAAAGTAAGTGCAGAAATAAAAGAAAAGGTTGAAAAAGCCAAGGATGAACTAAAAGAAGCTATTGAAAATGATGATCTGGATGCAATGGAAACAAAAATTGAAGCCCTTAATGAACAGTTAACTGAATTAAGCACTGAATTATATGCACAGGCTCAGCAGGAAGCTCAGGCCCAACAACAGGCTGAACAGAATGCAGATGATAATGATGGTGCTGATGATTCAGTAGATGTGGACTTTGAAGAAGTTGATGATGAAGAATAGTTTTAAATATGAATAAAAGGGAGATTTGTTCTCCTTTTTATTCATATTTTTTAGAGAAAGGTGGTGGTTAGGTGGCCAGTGAAAGGGATTATTACGAAATACTCGGAGTAGGTCGTGATGCTGACCAGAAAGAAATTAAAAAGTCTTATCGTAAATTGGCAAAAAAATATCATCCAGATATGAATAAAAAAGATCCGAATAGTTCTGATAAATTTAAAGAGATTTCTGAAGCCTATGAAATATTAAGTGATCCAGATAAAAGGGCTAGATATGATCAGTACGGGCATGCAGGGATTAATGATAATGATTTTAATTTTGATGATTTTGCCCGTGGAGGTTTTGGAGGTTTTGATGATATATTTGATATGTTTTTTGGTGGTGGCATGGGAGGTAATTTTTACCGTGGTCCACGCAAAGGAGCAGACCTGCAATATCGTCTCGATATTAGTTTTGAAGAAGCTGCTTTTGGGGCTAAAAAAGAAATTACTATACCCAGAACTGAAATATGTTCTACCTGTAATGGTACAGGTGCTAAACCAGGGACAAAGGTAAAGACCTGTCCTAAATGTAATGGTAGTGGACAGATTAGAATAAGTCAACAGACTCCATTTGGACAGTTTACACAGACTAGAACCTGCGATCGCTGTAATGGAACAGGTGAAGTAGTTGAAACGCCCTGTCCTGATTGTAATGGAAGTGGAAAAGTTAGACGTCATCGCTCATTATCTGTAAATATTCCTGAAGGAGTAGACACAGGGACAAAATTGAGGATGTCTAATGAGGGTGAAGCAGGAGAAAAAGGTGCACCAAATGGTGATTTATATATTATAATTAAGGTTAAACCACACGAAATATTTGAGAGGAAAAATGATGATATATATTGTGAGGTTCCAATTAATTTTGTTCAGGCAACACTGGGTGATGAAATTAAAGTACCTACACTTGAAGGCAAGGTTAAATTTAAAGTGCCTGTAGGAACACAACCTGGAACAAGTTTCCGATTAAAGAATAAGGGTATTTCTCACATAAATGGTTATGGCCGTGGAGATGAATATATAAAAATAAAGGTAGTTATCCCCAAAAAATTAAATACAGAGCAAAAAGAGCTATTAATTAAATTTGCCAATGTAAGTGGTGAAGAAATTAATCCTGAACATAAGGGTTTTTTAAAAAAAGTGCGTGATGCATTTGGGGTTAGCTAAATGGATTGCTTAGAGCTAACAATTTCTGTTGCAAATATGTCAGTAGATGCAGTTATAGATATTTTGGCATAGGCAGCCATGAATCAACAAAGCTTGCTTTGATGTTTCTGGAAAGACTTGATGTAAAAATAGATAATATGCTTGATATAGGCACAGGTGTATTATCTATTGCCTCAGCCTTAATGGGCTGGGGTAATGACCAGGAAAGGATGAATTTAATGCACCGCTTTTTTATAAATGAAAAAATTATTGATGGAGATATGGTTAAAATTAGCGGGGATGATTTTAATCATATCTCTTATTCTTTGCGTCTTAATCCCGGGGATAATATTATTTTGACAGATATAGATAAAAATGAATATATAGTAAAATTACAGGATTTTTCTTCAGATTATGTAAAGGGTAAAATTGTTGAAAGAAAAAGAAATAATACAGAAGCTGAACTAAAGATAACTATAGCACAGGCTATACCCAAAAAACGAAATATGGACCTTGTTATTCAAAAAAATACTGAATTGGGTGTATATGCCTTTATACCTCTGGAGACTGAACGTACAGTTGTCAAATTGAATAAGAAAAAGGAAGATAGCAGGATTGAGCGCTGGCAAAAGATTGCCAGGGAGGCAGCTAAACAATCTGAAAGAGGAATTATACCAGAAGTTCAGGGGCTTTTTTCATTAAAGGATTTAATTCAAATAAAAAATAATTATGATTTTATTATTGTTTTATGGGAAGATGAAGATAAAAATAATTTTTCTGATTTTTTGAGTAATAATAAAATAGATGATAAATTAAATATACTTTTAATCATTGGTCCTGAAGGTGGATTTAGTACATCAGAAATAGAATATATTAAAGAAAAGCTTGACGGGTATTCAATATCTCTGGGTTCCCGTATTTTAAGAACAGAAACAGCTGGAATTATTGGAAGCACAATATTGTTATATGAATCTGGAAATATGGGGGGGTAATTTATTGAACACCTTTTCTTTTCATACACTTGGATGTAAAGTAAATCATTATGAATCTGAGGCTTTAATTGATATATTTGAAAAACATGGGTATAAATATGTTGATTTTGATGATGAAGCTGATTTATATGTTATTAATAGCTGTACAGTTACAAATGAGGCTGCCAGAAAATCAAGACAGATGGCCAGGAAGGCAAAAAGGGTAAATCCTGCTGCAAAAGTTATTATGATAGGTTGTTATTCTCAGGTTAGTCCCGGGGAAGTTGCTGATATTGATGAGGTAGATTATATTCTTGGCTCTGATGGGAAAAAAGAGTTGATTAAATTATTAAATAAAAATAATAGCAATAAATTTTTAAAGGATATTGTTGAATTTCGTGAATTAAGAGAATATGAAGATTTAAAATTGGAAGAGTTAAGTACAACAACGAGGGCTTATATTAAAATTGAAGATGGTTGTGATCAGTTTTGTACTTACTGTATAATTCCTTATGCCCGAGGTATGGTAAGAAGTAGGCCGATTAAATCAGTAAATGAACAGGTGAAAATTTTAATTGAGAAGGGGGTAAAAGAGATAGTACTTACAGGCACTCATCTTGGTGCTTATGGTCAGGATTTCCCCGGTAATTATCGTTTGAGTGACCTTCTTGAAGAATTGATAGAAATAAAAGGCAATTTTAGAATTCGGATCAGTTCAATTGAAGTTACTGAGATAGATGATAAATTTATTGATTTAATAGCTAAAAATAAAAAAATATGTTCTCATATTCATTTACCGCTTCAAAGTGGTAGTGAAAGGATATTGAGATTAATGAATCGTCCATATACAAGAGAAGAATTTACGAAAGTTGTAGATTTATTATATAGATCCATACCAGATCTGGCAATTACAACAGATATAATAACAGGATTTCCTGGAATGACAGAAAAAGATTTTAATTTAACATATAATTATATCAAAAAAATAAATTTCAGTCGCCTGCATGTTTTTCCTTTTTCTGCAAGAGAGGGAACACCTGCTGCTAGGATGAAAAATAGGATTAATGGGAATATTATAAAAAAATACAGTAATAAATTAAGGGAATTAAATAAGGAATTGATGTTATCTTTTCAAAGCAAACACCTGGGGAAAATAAAAGAAATTTTGATTGAAGAAAAAAGAGATAATAATACAGGTTTGCTTACAGGTTTAACAAATAATTATATAAGGGTAAATATTGATATTGAAGATAAATATATTAATACTATACAAAAGGTTAAGTTGCTGGAGACAATTGATTATGAAAAAGTTAAAGGGGTATCTGTATAGATATTTTTTTTAGTTCAATAAAGAGGATTATTGAATAATTAAGAGAAATATATATATGAATAAAGAGAGGTGAAATTATGGGAGAATGTTTATTTTGTGAT
The DNA here is from genome assembly GCA_964581445.1 of uncultured Halanaerobiales bacterium. GTDB lineage: Bacteria > Bacillota > Halanaerobiia > Halanaerobiales > CAZOON01 > CAZOON01. The sequence continues at coordinate 4,973 of CAZOON010000133.1, forward strand.
ATAGTAAATGGAGATTTAGATGCAGATTTTGTTTATGAGGATGATATGGTAGTTGCTTTTAAAGATATTGAAGCACAGGCTCCAGTACATATTTTAATAGTTCCTAAAAAACATATATCTACATTACTTGAACTAGAGGATGAAGATTATTCTCTCGTTGGGCAT
>CAZOON010000134.1:0-5115 GCA_964581445.1 uncultured Halanaerobiales bacterium
AATTATTCCTGCTTTGCCAGACAAGATACCCCCTACTCTGGCTTCAGCCGCAACTCTTTTTATTTCTTCAAAAGAAGGTTGTGATGATCTATGATCAGATATAGCAAACTCACCAACCCCAATTATTTTATCAATCAAAATAATATCATCCTGTATATTCTCTGTTAAAGTCCTGACAGGAAATTGATATGAGCCAGTGTATATATAAGTTGTTATGCCATCTTCTTCCAGGGCCCTGGCTTTTGCCAGTAAGTTTGACATTGTTCTGGTAGTAGAATCAGTCCCCAGACAACCAACCACTGTCGTAACACCACCTCGAGTTATATCAGTCAATTGAATTTCAGGGGTACGACTACTAAAGCCCCCTTCTCCTCCCCCACCAGTTATATGTACATGAGGATCAATAAATCCAGGAGCCAGGATTTTTCCATTCCCATTAATTACCTCCATATCATAGAAATCATCTGGTTTTTTTATTTCATCAGCTATTCTCCCGATTTTATTTCCTATTATTAATAAATCTTTTTTACCCAGAAATTCAGGACTATAAATCTCTGCATTTTTTATTAATTTAAGCATCATTCCCTCTCCTTTTTAGACTTTCTCATTTATTAATTCATTTACCATCTGAGGATTGGCCTTACCCCGGGTCTCTTTCATAACCTGTCCTACAAGAAAACCTATCGCTTTATTTTTACCATTCTTTATGTCCTCAACAGCCTCTGGATTATCACTTATAATTTTTTCTACAATTTCATCCAGCTTGCCTTCATCACTTATCTGTTTTAAACCCTTTTCTTCAACTATAGTTTTCGGATCCTTTCCGGTATTAAACATCTCTTTAAAAACAGTTTTTGCTATCTTACTACTTATAACACCTTCATTCGTTAATTTCAACATACTACCCAGAAGTTTCCCGCTAATCTTGCTATCTTTAATCAACATATTCTCTTCATTTATTAAACGCAAAAATTCTCCCATTATCCAATTACTAATATTTTTGGGGTCGTTATATTCTTGAACTGTATCTTCAAAAAAATTGGCCAGCTCACTGGAATCAGTTAAAATACCGGCATCATATTCAGGGATTTTATATTCATTTATAAAACGCAATTTTCTATCCCTGGGTAATTCAGGCAAAGTATCTTTTATTTTATTTTCCCATTTTTTATCAATTTCCAGGGGAACTAAATCAGGTTCTGGAAAGTATCTATAATCATGGGCCTCTTCTTTGCTACGCATAGAGACAGTTTTATTAAGTTCTTCATCCCAGGTCCTCGTTTCTTGAATAACCTTTTCACCCTCATCTAATAATTTTTTCTGTCTTTCAATCTCATAAACAAGTCCCTTTTCTACAGCTTTGAAAGAATTCATATTCTTTAATTCTGTTTTAACACCAAGTTTTTCCTCCCCCATGGGACGAATCGAAACATTGGCATCACATCTTAAAGAGCCTTCTTCCATATTACAATCAGAGACTTCAATATATTCCATTATTTTTTTCAATTGATTTAAATAGGAATAAGCCTCTTCTGGACTTCTCATATCAGGCTCACTTACAATTTCAGCCAGTGGTACTCCTGTCCTATTATAATCAACCAGACTACCGGTAGACCTATCTATATTACCTTCATGGATTAGTTTGCCCGCATCTTCCTCCAGGTGAATCCTTGTTATACCAATCTTTTTTTCTCCGTCCTCAAGGTCTATTTCAATAAAACCATCTTCTCCAACAGGCAAATCATACTGGGAAATTTGATAGGCCTTGGGTAAATCAGGGTAAAAGTAATTTTTGCGGTCAAATTTATTATAGCTATTTATTTTACAATTTAAAGCCAGTCCAGCCATTATAGCATAATCAACGGCCTTTTTATTCAATACAGGTAAAGTCCCGGGCAAACCCAGACAAACAGGACAAACATGGGTGTTGGGCTCAGCACCAAATTCAGTACTACAGCCACAGAATATCTTAGATTTTGTCTTTAATTGAACATGAACTTCCAGACCGATAACAACTTCATATTTTTCAGTCATAACTATACCTCCATCTCTGGTCTATTTTTATTTACTTCCAGCATCTTTTCCAGAGCATATGCTGCATGTAATATTTTTGCTTCTCCAAAATGTGGCCCCATAATTTGTAATCCTATAGGTAAGCCCTTAGTATCAAAACCACTTGGAATTGATATTGCAGGAATACCTGCTATATTAACAGGAACAGTAAATATATCTGCATGATACATCTCTAATGGGTCTTTCATCTCTCCAAGTTTAAAAGCCGTAGTCGGTGTTGTAGGAGTAATTAATATATCATAATCTTTAAACACCCGGTCAAAATCGTCTTTAATTAATGTTTTTATTTTCTGGGCCTTTAAATAAAAGTCATCATAATATCCTGAACTTAATACATATGTACCCAGCATTATCCTTCTTTTTACTTCAGGACCAAAACCCTGGTGTCTGGTATTTATAAACATGGTTTCAATATCGTTTTTTTCTTCACTGCGCAAACCATATCTAACACCATCATACCTGGCCAAATTCGAACTGGCTTCTGCAGGTGCAATAATATAATATGCAGCCAGGGCATATTCAGCATCAGTCATATTCTTAACCTCACTTACTTCTGCACCAGCATCCTCCATTTTCTTCGCTGCCGAAAGAATATTCTCTTTTATTTCAGCATTAAAATCCAGATTAAAATATTCAGCAGGAATCCCAACCTTTAATCCCTTAACATCTTCTTTTAAGTAACTTTCATAATTGATATCCCCTTTATCAACTGAGGTTGAATCAAGAGGGTCATGTCCAGAAATTATATTCATCAATAAAGCTGCATCTCTTACATCCCGGGTAATAGGTCCAATCTGATCAAGTGAAGAAGCAAAGGCCACCAGGCCATATCTCGATACCATACCATATGTAGGTTTTAAACCCACAACTCCACAAAAAGCGGCAGGTTGTCTGATTGAACCACCAGTATCTGAGCCCAGAGCAGCCGGTGCTTCCATTGCTGCTACTGCTGCAGCAGAGCCCCCACTGGATCCTCCTGGAGCATAGCCCAGTTTCCAGGGATTATTGGTAGACTTGAAAGCAGAATTCTCTGTAGAAGAACCCATAGCAAATTCATCCATATTTGTTTTACCAAGAATAAGGGCTCCATTTTCTTTTAATTTTTTTACTACTGTCGCATCATAAGGTGGAAGATAATTTTCTAATATTTTTGAAGAACAGGTCGTTTTAAAACCTGATGTTGAAATATTATCTTTAATAGCTATTGGTATTCCTTTAAGCACTCCTTTTTCTCGTTCTGAAATAAAATCTTTTTCTTTTTCAATACTTATGCTATTAAATGCCTTTATCTTCCCATCTTTTTTATTAATCTCATTCAAATAATTATTTATAATTTCTTCTAAAGTTATCTCCTTATTTGAAATCTTATCCAATAATTCTTTTAAACTATATTCAAATATCTCCATATTATCCCTGTTTTTAATCTTCACTAATTATCTTTGGTACTCTAAATTGGCCATCTTTCTTTTCTGGGGCATTTGTTAATACTTTTTCTCTATCCATAGATTTTTTAACTTTATCTTCTCTGAGAACATTTTTCATTGGAATATTATAAGCAGTAGGTGTTATTTCATCAGTATCAATTTCATTCAATTTATTGATATAATCTAAAATATCCCCTAATTGTCTGGTAAAAAGATTGATCTCTTCATTAGAAAGTTTAAGATGAGCCAGATTAGCAATATGTTTCACTTCTTTTTTCTCAATCATATTAACACCCTTTCTATAAATTTAATTATTAAATAATCTTTCAAACTCTTTTTCATTTAATATTTTTATCCCCAGTTCTTCCGCCCTACTTAGTTTTGATCCAGGCTTTTCACCTTTCACCAGATAATCTGTTTTTTTACCCACAGATGAGCTTACTTTAGCACCTGCGTTCAGTACTTTTTCTTTAATCTCTGAGCGAGTATAATTTACTAAGCTTCCTGTGAAAACAAAACTTTTGCCCTTTAATATATTTTTTTCTTTATCTCCTGTATCTTGAGCTACTTCAAGTCTAATCCCTGCATCTTTCAATTTATTTATCACGATTTTATTATGTTGTTCCCGAAAGAAATTATAAATACTATCAGCAATAACAGGACCAATATCGTTAATCTTTTCCAGGACCTCAGAATTAGACTCAGAAAGTTTTTTAATGGAATGATATTCTTCTGCAAATATTTGAGCAGTACCAAGTCCAACATGTCTGATTCCGAGGGCATAAATCACTCTAAACAAAGGCCGATCTTTACTTTGCTGTAATGCTTCAATTATATTATTAGCAGATTTTTCTGCCATTCTTTCTAATGGTAGTAAATCATCCTTGCTCAATGCAAAAAGATCTGCATAACTTTCCACCAGATTGTTATTTAATAATTGATCAACTAAAGCTGGGCCTATCCCCTCAATATTCATAGCATCTCTAGATACAAAATGAAGTATTCCCTCTCTACGCTGTGCAGGACAGGTAATATTTGTACATCTCCTTACAGCTTTTCCCTTTTCTCTATGAACTTCTGACCCACATACCGGGCATTTATCTGGCATCTCAAATACTTTCTCATTACCATTGCGTTTACTTTTTATAACCTTTACTATTTCCGGAATAACATCTCCTGCTTTTTGAACAAGGACATGGTCTCCAATCTTAATTTCTTTCCTTTTTATTTCATCTTCATTATGAAGAGTCGCCCTGCTAACTGTAGAGCCAGCAATATGTACAGGCTTTAAAATTGCTGTAGGGGTAAGGGCACCGGTTCTCCCCACAGATATAATAATATCTTTAACAACACTTGTTTTTTGTTGAGCCGGGAATTTATAGGCAATGGCCCAGCGGGGGCTCTTTGCTGTCTCACCAATTTTTTCCCTTAATGAAAGATTATTCACTTTAATTACCATTCCATCAATTTCAAAGGCAAGTTCATCTCTTTTTTCTGTCCATTCCTGGCATATTTTCACTACCTTATCTATATCTTTTGTAAGATAATGCCAATTAACTTTAAAACCCAGATCAGCAAGATATCTTAGAGCCTTTTCATGAGTATTATATTTGCCCTT
>CAZOON010000135.1:0-5108 GCA_964581445.1 uncultured Halanaerobiales bacterium
AAATCCTAAAGCTTCATTAGCTTCAACAGTATCCAGCCCTTTATCTTGAAGTGCATAAGCTTTAATTTTATTTAGCAAACCAATTCCTCTTCCTTCCTGTCGCATATATAAAACAACACCTTCTTTTTCCTTTTCTATCATCTGCAGGGATACAGCCAATTGTTCTCCACAATCACAACGAAGCGACCCAAAAGCATCACCTGTTAAACATTCAGAATGTACCCTGACCATAACATCTTTCTTTCCGTAAACATCTCCTTTTATAATAGCAACATGTTCTCTATTATCAATAATTGTTGTATAAACTTTAATATTAAATTTTCCAAATTTCGTTGGTAATAAGGCCTCTGCTCCTAAATTTATCAACTTATCCTTCTTTTTCCTATATTTAATTAGATTTTCTATACTTATTATCTTTAGTTCATGTTTTTTTGCAAACCTTTTAAGCTCAGGTAAACGGGCCATTGTCCCATCATCATTAATAATCTCACAGATAACACCAGCGGGATTCAAACCTGCTAATTTAGTTATATCTACCGCTGCTTCTGTATGTCCTGCTCTTCTTAAAACTCCTCCTTTTTTGGCCCTTAAAGGAAATATATGACCTGGTCTTTTAAAATCGCCTGCTTCACTATTAGAATTTACTAATTCTTTAATAGTCATAGACCTCTCTCCAGCAGATATTCCAGTACTTGTTTCTTTATAATCAACTGATACAGTAAAAGCAGTTTCATATGTGTCAGTATTATTATTAACCATGGGAGGTAAATCCAATTTATTTATTCTGTTTTCTTCTAAAGGAACACAAACTAAACCTTTACCCTCATTAATCATAAAATTCACACTTTGAGGACTCACTTTCTCAGCCGCCATGATAAGGTCACCTTCATTTTCTCTATCTTCATCATCAACAACTATTATCATTTTTCCCTGCCTAATATCAGTAATGGCTTCTTCTATATTATTCATTCTATTTCTCCTTTCTAAATAAAACCATTTTCTTTTAAATAATTTTTATCTAATCCTGTATTTTTATTATTATTTTCTTTCATCTGCATCATTTTAAAAACATATTTACCCAAAATATCTGTTTCAATATTGATTACATCTCCAATTTTGATATCATTTAAATTTGTAGATTGCAAAGTTTCTGGTATTAATGACACCTTAAAAGCATTTTTTGAAACATTAAATAATGTTAAACTAACTCCATTTAATGCCACCGATCCTTTCTCAACCATATAAGGGCTTAAATCTGAATCAAGATCAAATTCCAGTATACGAGCATTATTTTTTTGCTCTATCTTCTTCAGCTTGCATATACCATCAATATGTCCACTTATTATGTGTCCACCCAAAAAATCATTTACCTTAACAGGAAGCTCCAGATTAATTTTTGATCCTATTTTTATATTCTTGAGATTAGTTTTTTCTAAAGTTTCAGGCATTACATCTGCTGAGAAGCTTTCAGAACTTATAGTAACAACAGAAAGACAAACCCCATTTACAGCAATACTATATCCCTTTTTAAGCAAAGGCAAAACATTCTTGCCTTTAATCAGCAATTGATACTTATTTTTAGTTCTAATTCTTTTTTCAAAAAGTCCAATTTCATCCACAATTCCTGTAAACATTTAAATTCCTCCTTGATATTTAGCTATAAGAACTATGTTATCATCTAAAATTTTATATTCTACCTCCTGTAAATTTATTGCCTTTTTTATACTCTCAGGCCCTATTCCATTAAAAACAGAGATTCCGTCCCTTCCTCCTAATATTTTAGGAGCAATAAAAGCATATAATTTATCAATTAAATTATTATTTAAAAATGAATAATTAATTTTTCCCCCTCCTTCAACTAAAATACTACTAATATTTCGCTCATGTAAAATTTTTAATAATACTTTTAAAGGTATTTCATTATTTTCTTCAAGATCAAGTGATAATATTTCCACTCCCTGCTTATTAATAAGTCTTTCCTTTTTCTCTTTATTTATATCTTTAGCTGTTACAATTAATGTATCTGCCGAAGATTGCTGATTAATAATCCTTGCATGCAAAGGGATTTTCAATTTTGTATCAAGCACAATGCGTAGACTATCTTTACCAGTTCCATCAGTTAATCTAGTAGTTAAACGAGGATTATCATTTATTAATGTGTTAATTCCTACCAGAATAGCATCAACTTTGTGTCGCAATTTATGAGTATATAATCTGGCCTTTTTATTGCTTATCCATTTGGAGTCACCATTTTTGCTAGCTAAAAATCCATCTAAGGTTTGAGCCATTTTTAAATAAATAAAAGGATAATCTGAACTTATATATTTAATAAACACCTCATTAAGGTCACGGGCCTCTTTTTCCAGAACTCCAGATTTAATTTCTATCCCCGCTTTTTTAAGTTGTTTTATTCCTCGACCTGCTACCAGTGGATTTGGGTCCTCCATAGCTATAACTGCTTTTTTTATACCTGCTTTTATCAATGCCAATGAACATGGTGGAGTTTTTCCATAATGGCTACAGGGCTCTAAATTAACATAAATAGTAGCTCCTTCAGCTTGCCTGCCTGCATCTTTAAGGGCATTTATTTCCGCATGAGGACCACCAAAATACTTATGATATCCACTGGAAATTATCTCACCATTTTTTACAATAACTGCTCCAACCATGGGATTGGGACTGGTATAACCCTCTCCTCTTTTGGCCAGCTCCAATGCTTTTCGCATATAATATTCATCAGTTCTCAAGAAAATCAATCCTTTCATAAAATCAAATTTTATACAAAATTAAAAAACCCCTCCAATCTGGAAGGGTTCACTGATTTAAAATAAAATCTAAATATTTATATAAAAATAGTTTAATTATATATACTTAGATTAAATCTTATATAAACAAATACTAACTCCCTTCCAGACTATACTGTCGGCTCTGGAATTTCACCAGCTCCACCATTTTTATAAATGGGTTGTGGGCTTTAACCACCGGTAGGGAATCTCACCCCGCCTCGTTAGTATTTTAATTTTTTAATTTTGTTTATTATAGCATTATATTTATGAATTGTAAAGTAAACACATTTTTTTTAATGAAACATATGATATATTAATAATTTTAAATCTTAGCCGGAGTTAACATAGTTAACAAGGGCTAACAATTATAGAGGGGTGATAAATTGTTTCTAAATGAACTCAAAACTGGCAATAAAGCTCTGGTAAAAAAAATAAAAGCAAGTGGAGAAAAGAGAAGAAGATTACTGGATCTTGGACTCATTCCCGAAACTGAAGTGGTCTCTAAAAGAAAAAGTCCCTCAGGAGACCCTGGCGCTTTTTTGATTAGAGGGACGATAATTGCTTTACGTAGTGAGGATACTAGTTTAATCGAAATTAAACCTTTAAATAAGTATACTGAAGGGAGGTAAATATTATGGGATTAACTTCACAATCCAGCGGAATAAATGTTCTCAGAGAAAGTTTTAATTTAAATACAGAAAAAAAGAACCCCATAATTGCTCTGGCAGGAAATCCTAACACAGGAAAAAGTACTGTTTTTAATGAATTAACAGGCCTCAAACAACATACTGGTAACTGGCCGGGAAAAACCGTAACAAGAGCACAGGGCTATTATCTTTATCATAATAACAAATATACAGTTGTTGACTTGCCGGGAACTTATTCTCTATTATCTAATTCAACAGAAGAAAAAATTTCCAGGGATTTTATATGTTTTGCAAAACCTGATGTCACATTAATTGTTACTGATGCTACTAATCTTGAACGTAACCTAAATCTAGTTATCCAGATTACAGAATTAACAGATAATGTAATTATGTGCCTTAATTTTATGGATGAAGTCAAGAAAAAAAATTTTTCTATAGATATAAAGGGCTTAATAAAAGATCTGGGGATTCCTGTTGTTCCTACTATTGCCCGAGAAGATAAGGGTATAAATGAACTTGAACAGTATATAGAAGATATCATAAATAATAATATTATTATTAAACCCGAAAAAATTAGTTATTCAAAAAAAATTGAAGATAGAATTACTAAACTCATACCAGCTTTAAAAAAACAATATGTGGAATTAGTAAATTATTTGAATTTTAGATGGCTGGCCCTAAGATATCTCGAAGGAGATAATAAAATTTTTGAAACTATAGATAAGTTAAAGCAAAATCTTATTATTCAAAATAATAATCCTGATGTGAAAGGAGAGTTGTAAATAGATGAACTCTTATAGAGATCAAATAGTTAAAGACATATATAATAAAGCTGAAGAAATTGCCAATAAAAATGTTAAAAATAAACAATTAGATAGATATAAATGGGAGGACAAAATTGATGATATTTTAACCTCTAAATTGCTTGGATTTCCTATCATGCTTTTGCTTCTTGGGGCAATTTTTTGGATTACTATTGTAGGTGCCAATTACCCTTCTGCTCTTCTGGCAGACCTGCTCTTCTGGATAGAAGGGCAAGTAACAAAATTGTTTTTTGCCCTCAATTCCCCGGCCTGGTTACATGGTATACTAATACTGGGTGTATATAAAACTATGGCCTGGGTAATTTCAGTAATGCTTCCACCTATGGCTATCTTTTTCCCACTATTTACTTTACTGGAAGACGTGGGTTATTTACCCCGGGTAGCCTTTAATCTTGATAATTTTTTTAAACGGGCTGGCACAAATGGAAAACAGTCACTTGCTATGAGTATGGGGTTTGGTTGTAATGCCGCTGGAATTATTTCCACAAGAATAATCGAATCACCCAGAGAAAGATTAATTGCTATTATAACAAATAATTTTGTCCCCTGCAATGGACGTTTCCCCACACTGATTATTTTAGCTACAATATTTATGGGGGGCGTTTTTAATCATCATTTTAGTACTTTAATTGCAACAGCTGTTGTAGTGGGTATAGTTTTGGTAGGAATAATCATTACCTTGCTGGTTTCCTGGGTTCTTTCCAGGACACTGTTAAAGGGGGTTCCTTCCTCATTCACTCTTGAGTTACCTCCTTATCGTAAACCTCAATTAGGCAAGGTGCTCATTCGTTCTTTTCTTGACAGAACATTATTTGTATTATGGCGAGCCATTATTGTAGCTGCTCCAGCAG
>CAZOON010000136.1:0-5062 GCA_964581445.1 uncultured Halanaerobiales bacterium
AATTTCCTGTGTCACCTGTTCCTGATTATCGTCAGCAAAATATTGAATATATTTTTTTCCTTCTTCCTCAACCTGAATTTTAAATCCAGTTAATTTGCGATCTAAATTGATAATCTCAGCATCATCAAAGCTGGTAAATATATCCCCATAAAGAGCATACAAATATTCATTTTCTAAAACAGCAAAAACACCTGTTGCAGATGCAGTATCATTAGTCACAGTACTGTTATCACCATAGTCATTATAAATATTATCAATTTCATCACTAATATTAAATAAACTATCTCCAATTTTTTTTGCAGAATCATATTTAAATGTAAACAAATTATCTTTACCAATTTTCTTTCTCATAAATGTTCTCATCTGAAAATTATTTCGGGAATCAGTATTTAACTTTCCTGAATATTTAATAGTACTTGCACCGGAGAATTGATGTTTTTCTTCATAATTATCTAAATCTATCTTAAATAATTCCTCATATATCTCATTTTTTACTGACAGATTTAACTTATCATAATATCCGTTACTGATTAATTGTGTCCGATATAAACCAGAGTAAATAGTTTCTACACACACATTTTTTTCTACATAATTATTATATAAATTACCCTTTTCAACTTTTATTTTAGGTTTACACATACCTGCAGGTATATGGTTATTGTCAGTACTTAATATATATACTGGTAACTCAATATTTTTATTATTATTTAAAATAATTTCAGGATAAGCAATATATATATTATCAAGTTCTCCTGAAATATATACTGTTTTAGTATCAGTAAATGAATCTCCTGCTGAATCTTCGAATACTGTTTTAATAGTATTTTTACCTTCTTTAAATCCTACACTTATATAATCTAATTCTTTTATATTTTTTTGCTTATCTTTAAGAGTCTTGCCAACCTTATTAAAGTCAAGCAATTTAGAATTAACATATACTTTTATTTTATCATTTAATTGACCTCTAACTTTAACATTAATATGTCTTCTCTCTAAAAGAGAACCCTGTTCTGGTGATACTATTTTGCGAATATCTCCATCTTTTTCTACTTGATCATCTCTTCTTATATGTATTATTTCTGCTGTATCCTTTAATAAATATTTTAATTTTACATTATTTTGTTCATTATTATAAACAGCAGCACCCACCAGAACTGTACCCCGGGGATTATCAGAAATATCAAGAATAAGCTTTCCTGAAATATTCAAATCGCAGTTTCCTTTAATATTTAATTCTTCTTTAAATTGACTTTTTAACTCAATCTCATCATCCTGAAAAGTGGAAACTGTAAATAAGTATAATTCCAGGTTTTCCTGTATTTTTTCAGAATTGTTTTTTATATTTATCTCAAAATCTATATTATTTTTCTGCTCAAGATTAATATATTTCATTGTAGGTGTTTTTATATCAATATCTAAATTATTAACATTTTCTTCTTTAATCTCTGTCACAGGTAAGGGGAAATTAAATTGTTTAACTGTTCCTGGTTTTAATACTGCCAATACCTCCGGATTATAACTGTCAATTAATATTAGATTCATTTTTCCCAGTCTTATTAATATATCAGTAAATGACTCAGGACTAATACCTATCGTATACTCACCAGGCCATAAATTATAGGAATAATCACCGTTATTATCAGTTGTTATTATTGTTCCCTCATCCATAATCAACTCTATATTTTCTAAACCTGGCTCATTAAGATCCTGAATTCCATTATCATCATAATCTAAAAAAACTCGCCCAAAAAGAGCTGATTTTTCAGTAAATAAACTGCCTGATACTTCAATTATATTTATAGCAGGACCTAATTTAAAAGGTTGATTCTGTATTGTTTTAGCCTCTAAAAATACTTGACTCTTAGCATAGCTGGCCCTGGCTTTAGCACCAACTTTTGTTTTATATCTTATAATCATTTCTTCACCTGTTGCCAGGCTATCATAAATCCAGGATAGTTTATTACCCTCTATATCTGGGTCTAATAATTTATTATTATTAACAGTACTACTACCTTTGATATAAGTAAAACCTTCCGGCAAAAATCCTGTAATATTCAAATTATTAATGGGATAGTTAAAAGATGAAGTATTTTTATTTTCAATATATATATTATAATTAATTATGTCTCCTACATTGGCATTATTAATATCAGCATTATGATTCAATAAAAGATCTGGTTTTCTTAAAATTTTGCTTTCAGCAGTTGCCATTGAAAAATATTTTTCCTCCAGATAGTTAGCTTCAATCCAGGCACGATTAATTAAAAGACTCCCATCATCAATAATATTTGATACTGTAGCAGAAAAAGTATATTCATCGTTTTCATTAATATCCAGAGTACCAATATTCCAAACTATTTCTCTTTCAACAGGATCATATAAACCTCCATTTGAAATTGATGACTGATTTATAATAATTCCATTTGGTATTGAATCATATAATTTTATATTTTTTATTTCTTTATCACTAATATTTTTATATTTAAGTTTATATACTATTTCCTCTCCTGGTCGAGCTATCTCTTTGTTAACCTGTTTTTTTAGAACAAGTCCCTGTTCTATTTTTGGAGTCAACTTAATTTCTCTTGCTATAGGATCACCATTACTAATAAATGATTCTGATATATATTCTTGATAAGCTCCAGTTTCTACCTTTAATTTATAACTTCCAGGTCCTGCAAAAATAATATATTGTCCATTTAACCCTGTCTTAACGGGATTATCCTGCTTATCAAGTTCAACCAACTCTCCTGCATTTTTACCACCAGCATAAACTAAATTAACACTGACATTTCCTATTGGCATATCAGTATCTTTATCTATAACTATTCCACTGGAATATAAAGTAAGTATCTTATTAGTTTTAAGCTGCCCATTGGCAGAAAACTTAATAGTATCTCTGTTTAAATGTAATCTGTTATTTATGGTTTTTTGTGCTGTTATAATAAATTCAGCCGGAAAATTATTTATATCTAAATCTTTCAAAATAAAATTACCATTTTTATCTGTTAAGCTTGTTTTAAGGGGATTATTCAAATCATCATCATCAATATCATAAATATTAATTTCCGCATTGGCTACAGATAAAATATTTTGCCTGGAAAGGTTTTGAGTTCTATTTGCATTTCCAAATCTAACCTGGCCTAAAACAGCTTCAGGTGGATAAAAAACTGCACCTTCTAATTCAGACACATTTACCTGTTTTTTGATCTGACCTAATTCATCAGGTAATTCTATAATAACTTGATATTCACTAATATGAGGAGCTATAAGAAAATATCTTCCCTGTTCATTAGTATAAACTGGATTATTGGGGATATCAATTAATTGATCACCATTTTTATTCATTAATTTAACTTTTATGCCTGATAAAGGTATCTGATAATTTTCATCAACAATTTCACCTGCTATTCCACCAGGAATAAATGTTATAATTACATCTTCTGAAACTTCTCCTGTTCCAGAACTACTGGCTGTTACGGTTACTCTATTATTAATTTCTTGATGTCCTGATAATTTTGGACTAATTAACCTGGCAGTGGCTATTCCATTTTGGGTTAATGTAGATAGATATTTTTTTCCATTTTCCTTAAAAACTCCAGTTTCTGTTTCAAAAATAACTAAAGTCCCATCAGGCACTGCTTGCTCCAATCCATCATTTACATTAACAGTAAATAATGCTGTTGACTTACCATCACCTTTTATTATTTCCGGACTTACATTTATATTAATATATTTTGGTATTGCAGAATAAACATTTGTCTCTACCTTATCTAATATCAATTCTGATTCATCAGATATCAAATTAACAATATTTAATATTTGATAATATGCACTATTTTTATCAACTGCATAGACATCCACTTCAAAATATCCACTTTTTCCAGGTAATAATTGTCCTAAATCCCATTCAATTCTCTTGCCATCAATATCATCAATATATTGGCCATTATCTGTAGCTGAAAGGTAAACAATCTCAGGTTCTAATATATTTCTAACTAGCACATTATTTAATGTGGTATCTCCCTGATTTTCATATGCTATTTTATAATTATATTTCTGTCCAGAATATACACTATCAGGTGATTCATTTATTGATACAAAAGGAGCATATTGACTAAATCTAATCTTATTATCAGCTTCATCCTTAATTTCAGGATTTAAACTAGAAAAAGCTGTAATATTTATATCTTCTGTAAGCTCTAAAACAAGATCCTGAGGAGGTATTAACCTGATTGATATTTTAACTTTTTCTGAGGGTTCAATTAAACCCGTATCTATAATATTATCACCATCATTATCCTGTAGTAATTTATCACTATCATCATAAGCCTGATTATTATTTTTGTCATAAAAAATATTATAATTCCAGTTATCATTTAAATTCAATTCAAGATTATAAATATCAGAAACATTACCTGTATTATAAATATTATGCTCAATAATAAAAGGGTTCATGGAATTAAAAGTCAGGGTTATACCCGGAGATATATTTACTCCGGGTACAGAGGCAACTTTTACTAAAACAGTATTACTAATTCCCTGATAAAGATTACCGTTATTATCTAAATAGGTAACTCTGGCATTATTTTCAATAACTGTTCCTGCCCTTGTTAATGCAAATATTTTAGATTCTGAAAAAACAAATAATACTAAAAACATTGATACTATTAGCACCAGGATAGCTTTAAAATACAAACATTTAGTAGTAAAATGCAATTTATGTCTTAGCCAGTAATTTAGCATAACTTGTTGCCTCCTTTTTCCCCTTATTCAAACAAAAACTACTAATTTATTTCTACATCAAACTCAACTGTTACACTACCACCATTAGGTGCTAATTGGGCTATATAAACCTCTATTGTATTCCCGAATAAGACATTACTATCAGATTTTAGGTTTCCATCTACATAAGTAGAATCAGAAACATAATCAGTGTTATCAGGAATAGCATCATAAATATTTACATTTTGAGCCATGCCACTACCATTATTACTTACTGTAATATTATAGGTTAAAACAGTTCCCGGTGCTTGTTCTCCAGTTGGAGTTACAGATTTCT
>CAZOON010000137.1:0-5052 GCA_964581445.1 uncultured Halanaerobiales bacterium
TTAGATGTTTCTGAAATAACTGAGTTGAGAAAACAGTTGCGTGAAGCAGGGGTTAAATATAAGGTTGTGAAAAACACTCTTGCTAAAATTGCGAGCTCAAATACTAATATGGAAGTTATTGATGAATATTTAAAAGGACCTACTGCTATTGCTTATGGTATAGAAGATGCTGTATCACCTGCTAAAGTATTGGTTGATTTTGCAAAAGATCATGAAGTACTTGAAATAAAAGCAGGAGTATTAAATGGTGAAATAATGTCTGTTGATCAGGTAAAATCACTGGCTGAAATTCCTTCGAGAGAAGTATTGTTAGCGAAAGTATTAGCTGGCATGAAATCACCAATAAGTGGTTTGGTTAATGTTTTAAAGGGTAATTTGAGGGGACTTGTACAGGTATTAAATCAGATTAAGGAAGAAAAAGAATAATATATTTTAAGGAGGATTATAAAATGAATAAAGAAGAATTAATTGAAGCAATTGAAAATATGACTGTATTAGAATTGGCAGAGCTTGTTGAAGAACTTGAAGAGAAATTTGGTGTAAGTGCTGCTGCTCCAGTAGCAATGGCTGCTGCACCTGGTGCTGCTGGTGGCGCTGCTGAAGAAGAAAAAACTGAATTCGATGTATTCCTTGCAGAAATTGGTAGCAGCAAGATCAAGGTTATCAAGGCAGTTAGAGAGTTAACTGGTCTTGGATTAAAAGATGCAAAAGCAGTAGTTGATGATGCACCTCAGAATGTAAAAGAGGGTCTAAGCAAAGAAGAAGCAGAAGAAATGAAAGAAAAACTTGAAGAGGCAGGGGCAACTGTAGAATTAAAATAGTATTTTGAAAAAGTGCTCTATTAGATTATATAGAGCACTTTTAAAATATATTTATTTTAAATATTAAAGGTCATATTAATATTATTTAATCAATATGACCTTTTTCTAGTATTATTATATATGTTATAATATATTAAATAAAATAATTTAAAATATATACTTGACAACTATATATGCTTATGATAATATTATTAATTGTCGTATAATGGGTAAGTAGCACTTGAAAAGAGGTGCAATATTTTTTATTATGAATATATTAATTATGCACGGGAATAATAGATAATTATCATAGTTGGATTTATAAAACAAGTCAGGCGAGGTTAATTAACCTTGCTTTATATCTTATTAATATAAAGAAATCTAAGTTATTCCTGGGGGTGGAAAAATGACAAGGGGCAGAAAAAGATATAGTTTTGCCAAGATTAATGATGCTTTAGAATTACCTGATTTAATTTATACTCAGCTTAGTTCTTACCAGTGGTTTATGCAAATTGGTCTTAAAGAGGTTTTTGAAGAAATATCTCCTATTGAAGATTTTTCTGAAAATCTTGTTTTAGACTTTGTTGATTATTATTTTGATGATCCCAAGTACACAGTTGAAGAATGTAGAGATAGGGATGATACTTATTCAGCTCCGTTACAGGTGAAAGTTAGATTGATTAATAGAGAAACAGGAGAGGTCAAGGAACAGGAAGTTTTTATGGGTGATTTTCCTTTAATGACTGAAAAGGGTACATTTATTATTAATGGTGCTGAACGTGTTGTTGTTAACCAGCTTGTAAGGTCGTCAGGTGTATATTTTGATGATGAAAGGGTTAAAGATGGAAGACGTTTAATTACGGGCAGTATAATTCCTAATCGTGGGGCCTGGATAGAATTTGAATACGATAAAAAAAGAATAATTTCAGTTAGGGTTGATAGAACTAGAAAGATGCCTTCAACAGTGCTTTTCCGTGCCCTTGGATTTGGCTCGGATTCTGATTTGGTTGAAGTTTTTGGCGATCATGAAGTTGTTATGGATACTATTGAGAGAGATAATACTGATTCAGAAGATGAGGCACTTATTGAATTATATAAAAGATTAAGACCCGGAGAGCCGCCTACTGTAGAGAGCGCTAAAAATTTATTGGATTCTTTATTTTTTGATCATAAAAGATATGATATGGCAGCAGTGGGTCGCTATAAATTAAATAAAAAATTAAAATTAGATATAGATCCTGATAAAAAATGTCTTGATGTAAAAGATATTGTGGAAACAGTTCGTTATATAGTAAAATTAATAGATAATGATCCTGATGTTTTTATAGATGATATAGATCATCTGGGTAACAGAAGATTAAAAACAGTTGGCGAATTATTACAGAATCAATTTAGAATAGGTTTATCCAGAATGGAAAGAGTTGTAAGGGAAAGGATGACCATCCAGGATATTGATGTAGTTACTCCTCAGGCCTTAATTAATACCAGACCTGTAGTTGCAGCAATACAGGAATTTTTTGGTAGTAGTCAGTTATCACAATTTATGGATCAAACAAATCCATTATCTGAACTGACTCATAAACGTAGGTTAAGTGCACTGGGTCCTGGCGGCCTTAGTCGAGAAAGAGCTGGTTTTGATGTTAGGGATGTTCACCATTCTCATTATGGTAGAATTTGTCCTATTGAAACCCCGGAGGGTCCAAATATTGGGCTGATTGGTTCTATGGGCACCTATGCTCGTACAAATAAATTTGGTTTTTTGGAGACGCCATATAAAAAAGTTATTAACGGAAGGGCTACAAATGAAATTGAGTACCTGACTGCTGATGAAGAAGATTTGTACACTATTGCCCAGGCAAATGCCAATTTTAATAAAAAAGGAGAATTCCTAGATGAGTTGGTAGTTGCCAGACAAAGAGGTGATATATTAGAAATTAGTCCTGATAAAGTTGATTATATGGATGTTTCTACTAAGCAGTTAGTTGGGGTATCTGCAGCTATGATACCTTTTCTAGAGAATGATGATGCAAACAGGGCTTTAATGGGAGCTAATATGCAGCGACAGGCTGTACCGTTATTAATTTCTGATGCCCCGATAGTTGCTACAGGTATTGAACATAAAGCCGCAAAAGATTCAGGTGTGGTGGTTCTTGCTAAAAATTCTGGGAAAGTAGTCAGGATTACCGCTGATGAAATTGTTATTCGAACCGATGAAGGGGATATCGATAAATATAAGATTTTGAAATTTAAACGATCTAATCAGGGTAGTTGTATGAATCAAAGACCTATTGTTTTTAAAGGTGATAGGGTGGAGAAAGGTGATATTATTGCTGATGGGCCATCAGTTGATAAAGGGGAAATGGCTCTAGGAAGAAATACCTTATTAGCCTTTATGCCCTGGGAAGGTTATAACTATGAAGATGCAATATTAATCAGTGAAAAATTAGTAAAGGAAGATGCTTTTACTTCTGTTCATATAGAAGAACATGAGTCTGAAGCGAGGGATACAAAGCTTGGTCCTGAGGAAATTACAAGAGATATACCTAATGTTGGTGAAAGTGCGTTAAAAAATTTAGATAGTAGGGGAATAATTCGCATAGGAGCTGAAGTAAAAGAGGGAGATATTCTTGTTGGTAAAGTAACTCCCAAGGGTGAAACCGAGCTTTCTGCTGAAGAGAGATTGTTAAGAGCAATTTTCGGGGAAAAAGCTAGAGAGGTTAGAGATACTTCTCTTAAGGTTCCTCATGGTGAAGAGGGAATTGTTGTTGATGTAAAAGTGTTTTCTCGCGAGCAGGGTGATGAGTTGAAACCGGGTGTAAATAAATTGGTCCGGGTTTATATTGCTACAAAACGTAAAATTGCGGTTGGAGATAAAATGGCCGGTAGACATGGGAATAAGGGTGTTATATCAAGGATTTTGCCCGAAGAAGATATGCCTTTTCTCCCCAATGGTGAACCGGTAGAAATAGTATTAAATCCACTTGGTGTACCTTCGAGGATGAATATCGGACAGGTTTTGGAGACACATCTTGGTATGGCTGCGAAAGCCCTGGGACTTCATATTGAAACTCCGGTATTTAATGGGGCCCGTGAAGTAGAAGTTGAAGAGATGCTTGAAAAGGCAGGTTTGAATAAAGATGGGAAAACTATACTTTATGATGGTCGCACTGGAAAAGCATTTGATAATAGAGTAACTGTTGGCTATATGTATGTATTAAAGTTACATCATCTTGTTGATGATAAAATACATGCCCGCTCAACAGGACCTTATTCACTGGTTACACAACAACCTCTTGGAGGTAAAGCTCAATTTGGTGGACAGCGATTTGGTGAAATGGAGGTCTGGGCTCTGGAAGCATATGGTGCTGCTTATACCCTGCAGGAAATGCTTACTGTTAAATCTGATGATGTGGTAGGCCGGGTCAAAACTTATGAAGCAATTGTTAAAGGTGAAAATGTTCCTGAACCAGGTATTCCGGAGTCTTTTAAGGTATTAATAAAAGAAATGCAAAGTCTTGGTCTGGATGCGAAAATATTTACAGAGGATGAAGAAGAGCTAGAGATAGCTGAAGAAGAAGACGAAGTAAATGAAACTGCTAAAAAATTAGGTCTTGATACTGATTTAAAACTTACTAAATAAGGAGGAGAGGCCTGTGTTAAATGTAAATAATTTCGATTCAATGAAGATCGGAGTAGCTTCTCCTGAGCAAATTAGAGATTGGTCCCGGGGAGAAGTAAAAAAACCGGAAACTATTAATTACAGGACACTAAAACCAGAAAAAGATGGTTTATTTTGTGAAAAGATATTTGGCCCTACAAAAGATTATGAATGTCATTGTGGTAAATATAAGAGGGTAAGATATAAAGGTGTTGTTTGTGATAGATGTGGAGTGGAAGTAACAAGATCTAAAGTTCGAAGAGAGCGAATGGGTCATATTGAGTTGGCTGCCTCCTGTACTCATATCTGGTATTTTAAAGGCATTCCCAGCAGACTTGGTTTAATATTGGATATGTCTCCCCGGGCTTTAGAAAAAGTGATATATTTTGTTTCTTATATGGTTGTAGATCCCGGCGAAACGCCATTAAGTGAAAAACAATTATTATCTGAAGGAGAATTTAGAGAAGCTAAAATAAAATATGGTGATAGTTTTGAAGCCGGTATGGGAGCAGAAGTTGTAAAAAAATTACTTAAGCGAATAGATGTTGAAAAAGAAGTGGAAGAACTAAAAAAAGAAATAAAAAATAATTCCGG
>CAZOON010000138.1:0-4992 GCA_964581445.1 uncultured Halanaerobiales bacterium
GACAATGACGCTCCAAATAAAGCTGTCATTTCAGGTGATTTGTTTGAATCAGCAATAAAAAGGGATATGGGAGTAAAGGATTCAGGAAAAATAATACCTGGACATGGAGGCATACTGGATAGGTTTGATAGTCTTTTTTTCACACTTGCATTTACATATTATTATTTAATAAATTTTTTATAATAGATTTCTTTTTCCCTGGGGGGTATCATTAGAATGAATAAACAATGGCTTAAAAAGTTTGCAGTTTTAATTTTAATAATTGTGGGAGGCTTTTTTCTTGTAAAATATATTTTTATTTCTTTTAGCCCATTTATCATTGCTGCTATTCTGGCTAGCTTGATTAATCCCATTGTCAACTTTTTAAAAGAAAAAATACCTATTAATCGTGGCTTACTTGTTGCCATTGTACTAACATTTTTTATTGCGATACTAGTCTTATTAATTATTGTAGGGGTTTCACAGATTTATCTTGAATTAAATATATTATTAAAGAATCTTCCAGATTATAAAACACTGGGAAAACAATTACAATGGTTTATAAGTAATAATAATGTATTTGAAATTGTTGATAATCTTGACCTTTCTCCCTCTGTAAGGAATATATTAAATAATAATCTGCAGATGGTTTATGAGACTTTGAGAACTGGACTGATTAATATTATTAATAATGTATTGGGATTGTTGGGTAAATTGCCCTTAATTTTAATAATTTTATTTCTTAGTTTTATTGCTACATTCTTTATTAGTCGAGACCAGGAAAAGATAGATTCATTTCTTGTAGCCTTTTTCCCGCAGGATTGGGAAATAAAAATTAATTCTGTGAAAAATGAATTATTTAATTCTGCAGTAGGATTTATAAGGGCACAATTAATTTTGATAACAATTACAGGTATAATTACGGGAATTGGACTTATGATTCTAAAAAATCAATATGCACTAATAATAGCAATTACATCAGCGATTTTGGATTTAATACCTATTATAGGCCCTGCCTTGATTTTTTATCCCTGGATATTGTATAATTTAATATCAGGCAATTTTTCTTATGCAATTGCATTATTTGTAGTACATACTATTATGGCAGCAGTTAGATCAGGTTCAGAAGGTAAGATAATGGGGAAAAATCTTGGTATTCACCCTTTATCCACAATGATTGCATTATATGCAGGTTATAGAATTATTGGGACAATGGGATTTATAATTGGGCCAACGATATTGGTTGTTGTTAAAGCTGTTTTAAATGCCGGAGTTATATCATTTGAGGAGTGAAAATATGAAAAAGCTTGTTTTGCTGGGTTCAACCGGTTCAATTGGGACTCAGGTTCTTGAAGTTATAGACCAGCTTAAACCATTATGGAAAGTTGATGCCATAACAACAAATAAAAATGTTGAATTACTTGAAAAACAGGCAGCAAAATATAAACCATCATTTGTACTTATTAATGATAAGGATTCATATGATTATTATAAATATAAATTTTTAGAAATGAACATAAAAGTTTTACAGGGTATGGAAGGTTTAAATTATCTTGCTGAATTAGAAGATTCTGATGTGATTATTAATGCCCTTGTTGGAGGAGTTGGCTTAAGACCTTCTCTAACTGCTCTTGAAAATGATAAAATACTTGCTCTGGCAAATAAAGAGAGCATGGTAATTGGAGGAGAATTAATTAATAAAATATTAAAAGAAAAAGATTCTAAAATTTTACCTATTGATAGTGAACATAATGCTATTTTTCAACTTTTTAAAAAACATAGTCGTGAAGAGATTAAAAATATTATTTTAACAGCCTCGGGAGGCCCATTTTTTAATTTTCCGGTTGAAAAATTAAAAAATGTAACAGTTAATGAGGCTTTAAATCATCCAAACTGGAATATGGGAAAAAAGATTAGTATAGATTCAGCAACATTAATGAATAAAGGTCTGGAAGTTATTGAGGCCCATTGGCTTTTTAAAAAAGATTATGAAAATATTAAGGTTGTCGTTCATCCTGAAAGTATCATTCATTCTATGATTGAATTAATAGATAATTCTATAGAGGCAGAACTAGGTGTAGCTGACATGAAAATTCCAATTCAGAATGTTTTAACCTTTCCTAAAAAGACTAATACTAATGTTAATAAATTGAATCTCCTTGAATTAAATGGATTACATTTTTATAAACCTGATTATGAAAATTTCCCTGCTTTGAAGCTTGCTTTTAAAGCAGGGAAAGCCAGGGGAACAATGCCGACAGTTTTAAATGCTTCTAATGAAATAGTGGTAGATGCATTCTTACATAAAAAAATTAATTTTATGCAGATTCCTATACTCATAAATGAAATTATGGAAAAACATCAAAATAAAAAGAATCCAAACTTAATTGATATTCTTTTAGTAGATGAATGGGCAAGAAGGAAAACAGAGGAGGTTATTTAAATGCTGGTGACAATAATCAGTTTTATTATTGTCCTGGGGATTTTAATTTTTATACATGAATTTGGTCATTTTATTACAGCCAAAAAGGCAGGTATAAAGGTTGAAGAATTTGCGCTGGGAATGGGGCCAAGGCTAATATCACATAAAAAAGGAGAAACAGTTTATTCTATTCGTGCTATTCCAGTAGGTGGATTTTGTAATATGACTGGGGAATTTCCTCCTGATGCAGACATGAGTGAAGAAGAATTAAAAAGTTATGAGCAAGCTAAAATAGAGGGGCGGGCTTTTCATCAGCAGAGTATTGCTAAAAAATTTGCAGTTATATTTATGGGTCCTTTTATGAATTTTTTATTGGCTGTAATTATTTTTATTTTTGTTTTTAGTGTTTTTGGAATACCTGTAGATACTTCCAGTACTACTATTATAGGTGATATTGTGCCCCAGCAACCTGCTTCTGAAGCTGGATTAAAACCTGGTGACAGGATTATTTCTATTAATAATAATAAAGTTGCAGAATGGAAGGAGATGTCCTATTATATTCATGATGCTGCTAATGAAGAGATAAGCATTAAATTTTTAAGGGATGAAAGTGAATATGAAATAAAACTTATACCAGAATATGATGAATCAGCTGAGGGCGGTATTATTGGGATTTTTCCAGAACTAATCAAGGAAAAGATTGGATTTTTTAATTCTGTAAAAATGGGGGTTTTACAAACCGGGCGTGTTATCTGGCTTACATTAAATGGATTTGCTCAAATGATACATGAAAGAAGTACAGAAGGGATTGGTGGTCCGATAGCCATTGCTTCTATTGTTGGGCAGGCAGCCAGGATTGGTATTGAAAATTTATTAAATTGGATGGCGATTATTAGTATTAATCTTGGAATTATTAATTTGCTTCCTATACCGGCACTGGATGGTGGTAGACTTGTATTTATTTTTATTGAATTTTTAAGAGGAAAACCTGTTCCTGCGGAAAAGGAAGGTTTTGTACATTTTATTGGTTTTGTATTATTAATACTTTTGATGGTCTTTTTTACATATAAAGATATTATTAGAACTTTATTTTAAAGAAGATTTGGAGGTAATTATTTGCAAAGAAGAAAGACAAAAAAAGTATATTTTGGAGATTTTGCAGTAGGTGGTGATGCACCTATTTCTGTTCAATCTATGACAAATACAAAGACAGATGATATAAGTTCAACTGTTTCACAGATTAGAGAATTAAGCAAACATGGTTGTGAATTAATAAGGGTGGCTGTTCCAGATAAAAAAAGTGCGTATTCACTTTCTAAAATCAAAAAAGAAATTGATATTCCCTTAATAGCAGATATTCATTTTAATCACAGATTGGCATTAATAGCTATAGATGAGGGAATAGATGGACTGAGGATAAATCCTGGAAATATTGGGGATGAAGAAAAAGTTAAGGAAGTAATTAAGGCTGCCCGAATAAAAAAAATACCTGTAAGGGTTGGAGTTAATGCAGGTTCACTGGAAAGAACTGTACTTGAAAAATATGGTCATCCCAGTGCAGATGCTATGGTTGAAAGTGCAATGCATCATATAAAAATACTCGAAGAAAATGATTTTCATGATATTGTTATATCTTTAAAATCATCAGATGTATTAATGACTATTGAGGCTTATGAGAAAATGGCCCAAAAAACAGATTACCCTTTTCATATTGGTATAACAGAAGCAGGGACAATATGGGCAGGTGCAATTAAATCTTCAGTAGGGATTGGATCTTTGTTAATGAAGGGTCTTGGTGATACAATGAGGATTTCTCTTACTGGTGACCCGGTTGAGGAAGTTAAGACTGCATGGATGATTTTGAAGTCCCTGAAAATCAGGAAAAATGGTCCTGAAATTATTTCCTGTCCAACATGTGGACGAACTGAAATTGATCTGATTAAAGTTGCCAGAGAGGTTGAAGAAGCTTTACGTACTTGCAAAAAAAATATTACAGTAGCTGTAATGGGATGTGCTGTTAATGGACCTGGTGAGGCTCGTGAAGCTGATATAGGTTTAGCAGGTGGTAAGGGAGAAGGAATATTATTTAAAAAAGGAAAAGTGATTAAAAAAGTAAGGGAAGAAAAATTAGTTGAAAGCCTTTTAGAAGAAATAGAAAAGATGTAAGGAGTGGTATTATGAGAATGTCAAAAATGTATTTACCAACATTAAAAGAAGACCCTGTAGAAGCAGAAATAGTAAGTCATAAATTAATGTTAAGGGCCGGAATGATGAGAAGCCTTAGTGCTGGAGTTTATTCATATCTTCCGCTTGCTTATCGAGTTATAAAAAAAATTGAAGATATTATCAGGGAATCTATGGATGAGAGTGGAGCCCAGGAAGTTTTATTACCAGTTATGCAAAGTGCTGAGATATGGAAAGAATCTGGTCGATGGAAAGAATTTGGCCCTTTGATGATTAAATTAAGAGATAGAAAAGATAGAGAATATTGTCTGGGACCTACCCATGAAGAAGTAGTATCTGATCTTGTAAAAAATGAGTTGCGTTCATATAAAGAATTGCCTTTTAATCTATATCAGATTCAGACAAAG
>CAZOON010000139.1:0-4991 GCA_964581445.1 uncultured Halanaerobiales bacterium
TGAAGCTTTAAAACATCCATATATTTTAATTGCAAGTGATATTAACCTTCATAAAAATGAAGGTCATCCCCGTGCTGTAGGAACATATCCCCGTTTTTTAGGACATTACTGCCGTGACAAAGGAATCTTATCTATGATGTGTGGACTGACAAAAATAACCAGCAACCCCGCGTATTGGTATCAGTTTAAAAATAAAGGGAGAATAATTGAAGGCGTTCCTGCTGATCTTGTAGTATTTGATCCAAACAAAATAATTGATCGTTCAACTTATATAGAACCACTTACCCCTCCGCTGGGAATAAAATATA
This sequence comes from uncultured Halanaerobiales bacterium, assembly GCA_964581445.1. Taxonomy (GTDB): domain Bacteria; phylum Bacillota; class Halanaerobiia; order Halanaerobiales; family CAZOON01; genus CAZOON01. The sequence continues at coordinate 309 of CAZOON010000139.1, forward strand.
CAATTTTAAATGGTTATATTGTAGTGGAAGATAGTAGAGTAGATCATTTAAATAAAGGAAGGTGGCTAAATTATCACCATAAATCAAATATAATATCTGGTTATTAATTGTAAATATTATTTTATAAAAAATAAGGAGTGAGAAAATAATGCAAATACCAACTGAAAGAATGAATAAAGTACCATATATTGGAATTAGGTCTGTTTTTGAGAAAGCCAAAAGACTTCAAGAAGAAGGAAAAAAAATTATACACATGGAAATAGGAAGACCTGATTTTGATACTCCTCAAGAAATAAAAGATGCTGCAAATAATGCATTACAAAAAGGAATGGTAAAGTACACTTCTAATTTTGGTATGGATAAATTAAGAGAAACTATAGCAAGTAAAATATCTGAAGAAACTGGAGTAGAGACAAAAGATAAAGAAATTTTAGTTACTCCTGGGGCTATTGTGGCTTTGGGTCTGGCTATTTTTGGTTTAGTGGATATAGAAGAAGAAATATTAATCCCTGCTCCAAGTTATCCTGCTTATTATAAACAGGCTATTTTTGCCGGTGCAATACCTGTTAGTGTGCCTTTAAGGGAAGAAAATGGATTTAAATTATCTATAGATGATTTGGAAGAAAGAGTAAGCAGTAAGACAAAAATGTTAATTATAAACAGTCCCCATAATCCTACCGGTGTTATGCTTGATTATGAAGATTTGAAAAAGATCGCTGATTTTGTTAAAAAACATGATTTAATTTTAGTATCAGATGAATGTTATGAGACGATAACATATGATATGGAACATATAAGCATGACAAATTTTACGGAATTAAAAGATAGGGTTGTTGTGATTAATAGTACTTCAAAATCTTTTTCTATGACTGGTTGGAGAGTGGGATATATTGCGAGCAATGAAGAGCTTATTAATACAATGGTTAGAGTACAACAGGATCTTACTATATGTGCCTGTTCTTTTGCTCAAGCAGGAGCGGTTTATGCGTATAAAAATAGAGATTTATCTAAGCATATGCTAGAGAAATTTAAAGAGAGGAAAGAAATAGTATTTAAATATCTTGATGAAATAAATAGTATTGATTATGTAAAACCTTCGGGAGCATTTTATGTATTCCCATCTATTAAAAAATTAAATATGTCTTCAGAACAATTCTGCGATTTAATTTTAGAAAAAACTGGAGTAGCATTAGTACCTGGTAATGCATTTGGAGAATATGGAGAAGGGTTTTTTAGACTGGCTTATTCTTGTTCTAATGAAGATTTAGAAGAAGGATTAGAGAAAATCAAAAAACTTTTAAATAGTTAGTCAAAAAAGAAAAAAGGGGGGGTGAATTATAAAAAAAGAATAAGCTAATATTTGTGAAAAAAAAAATTAAAGTAAAAACAGGAAAACAATCAACAAAAACAAAAAATGAGGTGTTAAAATGGAACAAAAAAAAGAAAGTACTCTAAATTTAAATTACAATAATTCAGTATATTGGAAATTTATATTATTTTCATTATTCGGTGTTTTTATGTTTTTGTGCCCAGTACCTTATGATGGTGCTATTAGTACTCCTGTTGGGGTAATTTCGGATCAGATTTCTAAATATTTAAGTGCTTATTTACCTTATGTGATTACCCCATTAATAATATTATCAGCTGTAATAGCCACTATTACACTTATATTTAAACCGAAATCTATTTTAAAAAATAAACTTCTAAATAGTTTTTTCAATACTTCTCTATTTTATGTTGTTTGTAGAATTGTTGGAGCAATTTTTGCCGTAATGGCATTATATAAAATTGGATTTGAAGCAGTTTATTCAGGTAGCACAGGTGGTACTATGGTATCATTGGTAGCTACTCTTGTAATCTGGTTTTTTGCTGCCAGTTTTCTTATTCCTTTTTTAACAAAATTTGGTGTAATGGAGTTTATTGGTACATTGTTCAGGGTTATAGTCAAGCCCTTATTCACTGTTCCCGGTCGTTCGGCTATTGATTTAGTTACTTCCTGGTTAAGTGCAGCAAGTGTAGGGGTTATTATTACACGGAATCAATATGATACAGGTTATTATTCGGGAAGAGAAGCTGCTGTAATTTCTACCTGTTTTTCTATAGTATCACTTCCTTTTTGCCTTGTTATAGCAGCCATGGTGGGATTATCAGAAGTATTTGTTCCATTTTATTTAACTTTAATTTTTTGTGGTGCAATAATAGCGATGATTATTCCAAGAATTCCTCCGTTAAGTTTAATTCCTGACACATATGCTCCTGAGGTAGGAAAACAGATAGATGAAACTGTACCAGAAGATGTAAATTTATTTAAATGGGCTGTAAATGAAGCCCTCACGAGGGCAGAATCTACTGAAATGAAAACTGTGTTTTATGATGGACTCGATATGTTTTTGAATATTATTTTTGGTTTAACACCTTTAGTAGTAGCATGGGGAACACTAGGATTAATGCTTGTTGAATTTACGCCTATATTTGACTGGATATCTATTCCTATGGCTTATTATTTGCAATTATTTGGAGTTCCTGAGGCTTTTGCAGTTGCTCCAGCAACTATAGCTGGGTTTGCCGATATGTTTATACCTGCTATTTTAGTTAAGGGTATTGAATTTGAATTGACACGCTGGGTAATTGGAGCACTTTCACTTGTACAGATTATTTATTTGACAGAGGTTGGTGCTTTGATTATTGCATCTAATATTCCACTTAATCTAAAAGATTTATTTATAATATTTTTAGAAAGAACCATTATAGCTATACCTATTCTTGTGATAATGGGTAACATTGTATTAAGGTAACAAAAATTATTTATATAGTATAATAACAGACTGTTCCTGTTTTTATATTTGACAGGAACAGTCTGTAAAAAGGAGGATATAAAAATATGCCTTATGTTTCAACAGAATATGGAAAATTAAAAAAAGTATTACTTAGTGCTCCTGAATATTTGACTATTCAAGATCCACTTAATGTTATTTCAGAAGACCATTTAAATCGTCATGATGATGTTAATATTGAAAAAGCATGTAAAGAGCATGAGGATTTTATAAATATATTTAAATCATATGATGTAGAAGTGGTACTTGGAAAAACTAATCCTCACAACGTTTATACTTTAAATACAAGAGATCTTGGTGTAACTACTGAGAAGGGAATTATATTTGGTAGATATGTTAAACCCGCTCGCTGGGGTGAGCATAGATTGGCCGAAAAAGCACTTTATGAGAAGAATATTCCCATATCTTATAAATTAAATGAAGGAACTTTTGAAGGTGGCGATTTTATGTATTTAGACAAAAAAATTGCTGCCGTAGGAACAGGTATCAGGACTAATATGTTAGGTATAGAGGGTTTAAGGTTTAATTTATATGATATTGATTTAGAAATTATTCCGGTGGATTTTGATGAAAAATTTTTGCACCTTGATATGATATGTAATGTTGTTGGAGAAAAAGTAGCAATACTTTGTAAGGAGGCCTTACCAGACGAATTTATTAGATTATTAGAAAAGAAAAAGTTTGAATTAATTAATGTTTCAGTTGAAGAAATATTTTCACATGCGTGTAATGTACTAAGCATAGGAAATGAAGTAATAATATCACATAATGGCGCAGAGAAAGTTAATGATAAATTAAAGACGCTGGGATTTAAACTGGAAATTGTTAATTTAACAGAAGTGCGCAAAAGTGGTGGAGGTCCCAGGTGTATGAGTTTTCCTTTAGAAAGGGAATAATTATAAAATAAAAAAATAATGCAATTAAAATATATGGAGGGTTTACTATGAAAAATGATAATATCCCTTATGTTACAAGTGAATATGGCATATTAGAAAAGGTGATATTACATCGACCAGAATACCTAACGATAAAAAAACCAATTAATGCTATTGCCGCAGAAAATATTGGAAGTGGAAGAGATGTTAATATTGAAAAAGCCTGTAAAGAATTTGATGAACAATATGTTGAAGCATTTAAATCTTATGGTGTAGAAGTAATACTTGTAGAACCTGATCCTACTTTAATATTTGCTGTTAATACGAGAGATCTTGGAGTAAGCACCCCAAAGGGAATATTTTTTGGACGTTTTGTTTTTCCTTCACGCTGGGGAGAACATCAATTAACTGAAAAAACCCTGCAAAAACATAAAATACCTATATATTATAAATTAAATCGAGGTACTTTTGAAGGTGGAGATTTTATGTATGTAGATGAAAAGACTGTTTTTGTAGGTATAGGTTGTAGGACTAATAAATTGGGAGTTAAAGCCCTTAAACTAGAATTACATGAACTGGGAATTGATATTATACCTGTAGATTTTGATGAAAAATATTTACACCTGGATATGATTTGTAATATTATAGGTGAAAAAGTTGCTGTAGTGTGTCCGGATGCAATTCCAGATCATGCTTTAAAATTATTAAAAAACAAAAACTTTGAATTAATAGAGGTTTCCAAAGAAGATGTATTTAAAGATGCCTGTAATTTAGTTAGTATTGGAAATGAAACAGTTTTTAGCCATCCTAACACAGTGAAAGTAAATCAAAAATTAAAATCTCTTGGCTTTAATGTGGAAGTACTGGATATAAGGGAAATTATGTTATGTGGTGGAGGGCCAAGGTGTATTAGTTTTCCTTTGCTCAGGAGTCAAAATAATTATTTATGCAGTGTGTTATTTTAGCTGCAGGAA
>CAZOON010000140.1:0-4973 GCA_964581445.1 uncultured Halanaerobiales bacterium
GAGTAAAAGTCATTTCCTGGCCACCCTGAGGATCATCAAAGGCCCCTGTATAACCAATCAATACCTCTGCATCTGAATTAACAGCTTTTACACCTGCTCTATAGCCAGCTTCAAATTTCTGAATTAATGGGAATTCCATACCACCTATATATCCTACCTTATCCTTTTCAGTCATCATTCCTGCAGCAACACCAGCTAAAAAAGAACCTTCATGTTCTTTAAAGGTAACTGAAGCAACATTTGAATGATCCAATACACCATCAATAAAACCAAAAGTGGTATTTGGATACATCTGAGCAACTTCATCAAGTGCATCTGTCATCAAAAATCCTATAGCCCATACTATATCATATCCCTGTTCTGCAAGACTGCTTAAATTTGGAACATAATCAGACATAGTACTCGATTCAACAACAGTAATTTCAATACCAAATTCATCCTTTGCCTGTTCCAAACCACGATAAGCAGCATCATTAAAAGACTGATCTCCAAGGCCACCCACATCTGTAACCATAGCTGCCTTAAATTCATCGGCCTGAACTACAAGCGAAAATGATAATAACAATACTAAAACTAAAAGTAAACTTATTTTTCTCAAATTTTTTCCCCCCCATACTTTTTTTAAACATACCTAATAATTATATTCTATACTTTATATTATTTTCCTTCAAAATATTAATATTTTCATAGTTCAAAAGTAGTATCACCAGCCCAAAAATTATGTAATTTACCTTTATCATCTTTTAATATAAGTGCTCCATAATCAGAAACATTAACAGCCATCCCCCTATAAATTTTATTATTGCTTTTTAATTCCACTCTTTTATTTATTATATTTAAATGAGACTTCCATTCATTGATAATATCATGTATATTGTCATTTTCTAAAATCAAATAATATTTATCAAAATAAAATAATATATCCCTTATTAAATTAATCCTATTAATTTTCCCCCCTCTTTCTATAAAAAGAGAGGTCGCTTTATTTGATAAATAATCAGGGAATATTTTTTGATTACAATTAATCCCCATACCTACTATAATATAGTTTATTTTTCCCATTTCCCCATTTAGTTCTGATAAAATCCCAGCTATTTTTTTGCCATTTATTAATATATCATTAGGCCATTTTATTAAAGGATTGTATTCATATTTGTTTAATACATTCCAGATAGCAAGTGAAGAAATTATAGTGATTAAAGGGGCTTTTATTGGTAAAAAATCAGGTCTTAATATTATTGAAAACCAGAGTCCTTCTCCCGGAGGAGAATACCAGGAACGCCCTAACCTCCCTTTACCATTAATTTGTTCTTCAGCAATTATTACACTACCATGTCTTTCACCGTTTTCAGCCATCTTCTTTGCTCTATTATTTGTTGAGTCAAGGTTATCGAAAATATAAATATTACTCACAATATTATGGGTATTAATTTTTCTGACAAGCTCTTCTGCAATAAATAAATCCTCTGGGTTTTTAATAAGTTTATAACCCTTTCCATGTGTAGATTTAATTATATAACCTTTTTCCCTGAGATTTTTAATATATTTCCAGACTGCAGTCCGGGAAATATCGAGCGTTTTACTTATTTTCTCACCGGAAATATATTTTTTTTTATTATCATAAAGTAATTCCAGGATTTTGACTCTATTTGTATTCAATAAATACACCTTCTTAAAAGTTTAATCTTCAATATCAATAATTTTGTTTTCATCATCAAAGAACAATACTTTAGGCTCCCATCTAGAAAACTCCTCTTCATCAAGCAAAGCATATGACATAATAATTATTTCATCATTAGGTTGTACCAATCTGGCAGCTGCTCCATTTAAACATATTGTACCTGAACCTCTTTTACCTGGAATTACATATGTTTGAAAACGAGCTCCATTATTAATATTCACTATATAGACTTTTTCATTAGCTAATATATCTGCTTTTTCTATTATATCCTCATCAATAGTTATGCTTCCCATATATTCTAAATTTGCTTCTGTAACTTTTACTCTGTGTAGTTTAGCCTTTAAAATATTCCTATACATTTTTTACACCCTCCATTACTGTAATTCAAGATAAATATTATCAATTAAACGGGTTTCATTTATTAACACTGCTGTAGCTAACAAAACTTTTTTATTAATTTTTTCTAAATCATTCAACGTATCAGGATCAGCAACTGCAACATAATCAATATCTGCCAGCACTTCATTTTCTATCATTTCTGTCATTGCAGATTTTACTATCTTTGCATCTTTTTCACCATTTAATACCATTTCCTTGCCTTTATTTAAAGCCTTAAATAAAATAGTAGCCGCTTCACGTTCTTCAAGATTTAAATAATTATTTCTTGAGCTCATAGCAAGTCCATCTTTTTCCCTAACAATAGGTGCCATTACCAATTCTACCGGTATATTTAAATCATTTACCATTTGTTTAAGAACGAGAAACTGTTGAAAATCTTTTTGTCCAAAATAGGCATAATCAGGCTGTATAATATTAAATAATTTTGTTACTATAATTGCTATACCCTGAAAAAAACCTTTTCTGGATAAACCACATAAATGTTCACTTAATTTTTCTACTCTAACTATTGTTTTATTATTGGGATTATAAATCTCTTCACTAGAAGGAGCAAAAACATAATCCACGCCATATTCAGATAATTTTTCAGCATCACCTTTGATATCACGGGGATAATCATCATAATCTTCATCAGGACCAAATTGTTTAGAATTTACAAAAATACTTACTACAACTATATCATTTTCTTCAACAGCCTTTTTTACAAGACTCAAATGCCCCTCATGCAAAAATCCCATCGTAGGCACAAAAGCTATAGTTTTTTTTTCTAAACGTTCTTTACTTAAACTATCCCTTATCTCACTTATTTTATTAATTATCTCCATTCCTATCAAGCTCCCCTTTTATGCCATTATAGACATCAATATCCATAGTAAAACTCTCTTTTATATCCGGAAATTTTTTCTTTTTAACATCATCAATATAAGATTTTACAGCCTTATTAATACTATTTTCAAAATCAGCATATTGCCGCACAAACTTTGGTTGAACATTGCTTTTTATTCCAAGCATATCATGATATACCAATACCTGACCATCACAGTTAACCCCGGCACCTATACCAATAATAGGTACTTTGAGCTTTTCAGTAATAATTTTTGCTAATTCCATAGGTACAGATTCCAGGACAATACTAAAAACACCAGCCTCTTCAAGTTTAATTGCATTTTCAATTAAATTCAGGGCATTATTCCTGTCTCTACCCTGAACTTTAAACCCTCCAAATTTATTAATGGATTGAGGAGTCAAACCAAGATGACCCATAACTGGTATCCCCGCATCAACAATCTTTTTCACCTGTTTACAAACAGTATTTCCACCTTCAAGTTTCACAGCATCAGCTTCACCTTCTTTTATCAATCTTCCCGCCGAAGCCAGTGCCTGCTCACTATTAAGTTGATAAGACATAAATGGCATATCTGCTACTAAAAGTGCCTTTTTTAATCCCCTTTTTACTGCTCGACTATGGTAAATAATATCTTCAAGATTTACAGAAAGTGTATCTTCTTTACCTTGAAAAACCATACCAAGAGAATCACCAAGCAAAATAATATCAATACCTGCCTGGTCAAGAATTCTTGCTGCATGAAAATCATATGCAGTTAACATAGAAATTTTTTCTCCATTTTCTTTCATTTCCATTACTGTGTTTACAGTTACTTTTTCATTCAAATATTTCCCCTCCTATTATTAAATAATTCCAGGATTTCATCTTTATTAATCATTGAAGCCGTTTCTTTCCCCATTATATTATATATATCTAATATCTCAGGGTACTTCTCCAGTGCCTTTTGATGCCTTTTTATGCTTTGAATATCTCCCCTTTTTATTGGTCCTGTCAGGGCCTCTTCTGGATCCATTTTTTCAAGATTATTAACTGCCCCTTTAACTAAAGTAAGAATACCTTTTTTTAGATCTTTATTCAAAATGTTCGACTTATCCAGCAATTTATAACTGAGATTTATAAGTGTAATAAAATAATTGGATGACATAACAGCTGCTGCATGATAAAGAGATTTATAATTACTATCTATAAGATGATAATTTAAATTCAATAAATCTGCTATAAGCTTACCATACTTAATCCCTTTATCAGTTCCTTCCAAAGTAAACACTGAATTAGGCAATAACTTTATTCCTTCTTCCCAGTTTACTACAGTCTGTAAAGGATGCAAAGAAATTATATTATCATATTCAATAATGTTTGCCGGAAGTATGCCGCTCATATGCATTATACATGTATTTTCCTTTATCTTATAATTCTTAACAATGTTATTAGCTACTTCAGCGATTACATCATCAGGAGTTGTTATAAGAATAAAATCAAGTTCTGAAATAATATCATACAATGTCTCATCATTGATAACACTACCTGAACCAATAAATTCTACTGCATTTTTTGAAGATTCCTCTGAAGAATTATAAACACCCATTACTTTCATTCCATTTTTTTGCATCAAATAAGCCATTGAGCCACCTACACGACCAGCCCCTATTATTAGCACATTCATTTTATTACCTCCATAAATATAAAGAACCCCTGCATAAAAGAGCAGAAGGAATTATAAATTATATATATTACTTCACCTCCCGTCTCAGTATACATCCAAGCGGTAGTCCTGAAAAATTTTTTATTTTATTTAATAATAATAAATTATGATATAGTTCTCATAAAGAGATACCATTCATATAAAATTTGCAAATTAATCATAACATCTTTTTTATATATTGGCAAGTAGGAATATAAAAACGCCTATGTTTAAACATAGGCGTTTTTATATTGACTTAACTTACTTTCGCTTCCTGAATTGAATTAATGTAATTGTAATTCAATAACATCCTGGTTAAATAGGCGTATATAGGTGTATTGATTGGTTGACTGATTAATCTTGGT
>CAZOON010000141.1:0-4950 GCA_964581445.1 uncultured Halanaerobiales bacterium
GAAGAAATAGATGATCAAAAAAACAAGTCTTCTGATATAGGTTATAATGCCCGTGTTACTTCCAGATTACTAGATAAATTAAGAAAAAAAGGCAACCTTAGTTCTGGTGTAAAATTAGAAAATGGTGGTAATTTAAGAATTACAGTTAATGGCCATGAATTAATTTTACCTGAAGGATTAAGTTCGACAAAAATGGATAACAGGATTATTTCAATGGCCTATCATATACAGAAAGAAAATCCAGATAAAAAAGTAGTTCTTATTTCCAATGATATTAATTTAAGATTGATTGCAAATGCCTTAAATTTAGAAGCAGAAGAACATGAATCCAATAAGTTAAGAGATAAAGATATATATACTGGAATGAGAGAATTAAAAGTAAAATCAGAAACAATTGATTTATTATATAATGAAAATAAATTAAGTACATATTATTTAAACAAAAAAAATATTCAACTTTATCCTCAGGAAATGATCCAATTTACTGCTAATGATAGGGATAATAAAACAGCTTTAGCAAAATTTGATGGTGAATCAATTGTTAGACTAAAATATACAAAAATAAGTCCCTTAAACATTAAAGCATTGAACCGAGAACAAACATTTGCACTTGAACTTCTTTTAGATGATAATATTAAATTAGTTACACTTTCAGGGAAGGCTGGTACTGGTAAAACATTATTGGCACTTGCAGCTGGATTATTTAAAGTATTAGAATCAAATACTTATAATCGCTTACTTGTTTCAAGGCCTGTAATCCCTATGGGAAAAGATATTGGTTTCTTGCCAGGAACAAAAGAAGATAAATTACAACCATGGATGCAAGCGATTTTCGACAACTTAGATTTCATATTACAAGAGGAAAAAAATAGTAAATATAACTTTGATAATATGATTGATAAAGATTTAATACAAATTGAAGCCCTAACATATATAAGAGGACGCTCTGTCCCAAATCAATTTATTATTGTTGATGAAGCTCAGAATCTTTCTAAACATGAAATAAAAACAATAATTACAAGAGCTGGGAAAAATTCTAAAATTGTTTTAACCGGAGACCCCTATCAAATTGATAATCCGTATTTAAGTTTGCACAAAAACGGATTAAGTTACCTTGCATATAAATTTAAAAATCAAAATATTGCCGGACATATTATGTTACAAAAAGGTGAAAGATCTGAACTTGCAAGAATTGCCAGCGACCTACTATAAAGACCAGAGGCCCTTCATTAATCTGAAGGGCCTTTATTATTCCATGGTAGTAATCTTTTCAATATATTATTATTATTTTTTTCTTTTTTATCATCTAATCTTTGTCTTATTTCTTTTATTAATTTCCTATCCCTTCGTTCAGATGTTATATTTAATAATTTCATAGATTGTAAATATTCTGCCTTAATATTTTTTTGACCATCATGTAAACTTTCAATACCTACTTCAATTCCATCTAATTTATCAATTAATATTGAAACAAGTGAACCTATCCTTTCATCTTTTTCTCCTAACATTGCTGTAGCTGCTATTTCCTGTTTTTCTTCCTGATAATTAAATATTTCTCTGACCTGTTTTATTGATAAATTTTGTTCATATAAATATTCTTTTATAATTTTTAATTGTTCTATGTTTTTTTTATTATATTGCCTATAATCATTTTTATCACGCTCAATTTTTATAAAATTCCCCAGCTCAGACTCCCAATAACGAAGAGTTGAGGGAGCTACCCCTATGATTTTAGCTGCTTTAGAAGTAGTAAATGGTGTTTCTGGCATAATTTTTCCTCCTTTCATATTTTATTACCAGATTTTAATTAATTATATATATTACTTTAAGCAAATATATTTGATATAATAAAAACAAGAACCAATATATATAAATATTACTTTATAGTAAAATTCTAGTAAAATAATATAATTCCTGCATAATTAGAAAAATTAATTAAATTTATAGGAGGATATCCATTGAAATTTAAAAAAATTATAACATTAATTATTTTAACTATTCTAATTAGTACGATTTCCACTTTTATTAGTCAAGCTGTATTAAATAATAATCAGAAGTCAGACACGACCATGCTGGAAAAAACCTTGAAAAAAGCAAAAGAATATTATTATAATGGTGAATATAATAAAAGTAATATATTATATTTAAATTCACTTGATGTAGAAAAAATTAAGCAGGAAGAAATATTAAAAAATATCATTGTAAATTTAAAAGAATTACATAAATATAAAGAAGTTTTAACATACTACCTTAAATTGAAAACATTAATACCAGATAAACCATCAATAGATTTAGAGATTGCAAAAATATATTATAAAATTAATGAAAATGATATAGCAAAAAATCATCTGGAAATTTTACTTAGTAAAAAAGATATTTTATCAAGATATCATTTAAGTCAAACATATTATTATCTCGGAAATATATATCTAGAAAAGGAAAAATATGATAATGCAGTTAAATACTATGAACAGGGAATTAAGATTAATCCTACACTAATATTAAATTACAATAAATTAGCCCAACTCTACACAATTAAAGCTTCTTATGAAAAAGCCATTAATTATTATCAAGAATCCTTAAAATATGATAGTAGTCAGGTTCATTTATATTTAAATCTTGCTGAATTATATGAAAAAATTAATAATAATAAACTTGCCTATAAATATTATCTAATCTCCAGTAATGTAGGTATAAATATTGATAAAATACAAAATAAAATATATTATTATAAAAAGAAATTTCCTGAACATAATAATGATAAAAAACAAAAAATAAAAGATGATATAAAATTATACGAAATAGATAATAATTTTATTGATAATAAAAATATCCCCTTAATAAGTATTGGACTAATCGATAAAACAAATAATCTATTTTTCAAGACAAAAAATGAAGTAATTATTAGTCAAAATGAAGAATTTATAAAACTTAATTCAAGAATTCTTGAATTAAGTTTTATAAATAATAAATTGTCTTTAATTAATAATAATAATATTATTAAAACTTTTTCAAGTAAAGATGATATATATATAACAACTAAGAACAATGATACAATAGCTTTATTTAATGTTTCTTATGGAAAGGGTTATTTCTGGGCTGGAAATGAACACAGACAATATAGGGGAAAAATGAAAATTATGCCACTTAAAGAAAATTATTTTAGAGTTATTAATGTTGTCAATATTGAAGATTATCTTCTATCAGTTGTCCCTTCAGAAATGCCTGCCTATTGGCCTGAAGAAGCTTTAAAGGCACAAAGTGTTGCAGCAAGAACCTATGCCTTAAAACATATGGGCAAATACAAAGAAAAAGGCTATGACTTATGTCCAACTGTTAAATGTGCTGTATATACAGGTATTATAAAAGAAAATACTAAAAGTTCAAATGCAGTTAAAGAAACAATGGGAGAGGTTATGATATATAATGGTAAATTAATTGATGCTGTTTTTAGCAGTAATAGTGGTGGTTATACTGAAAACAGTTTTGATATATGGGGCTCAGAACATCCCTATTTAAAAAATAAAAGTACAATGATAAATTTTTCAAATAATTTCCCATTAAATCCCTCAGAATTTTATCAATGGTTAACAAATGAAAAAAAGTCTTATTCAAATCATGAAAATTATTCAGGTATAAATAGGTATAGATGGGCAAAAATAATACCAATTAAATTATTGGAAAATAAGTATAACATTAATAATATAGAAAATGTACTTGTTCAATCCAGAACAAAAGGGGGAAGTGTAAAATCAATAATTATTAAGGGAAACAAAGAAATAATTATTAAAGATGATTATATTAGAAGTGCGCTCTTTGGTTTAAGGAGTAATAGATTTTTTATCGAATATGAATATGAGGAAAATCAAGAGTTAAATAATTTAATTATTTATGGAGCAGGATGGGGTCATAATGTAGGTCTAGATCAAACAGCTGCTGCAGGTATGGCATTATCCAATAAAGATTATAAAGATATATTAACGCATTTTTATACTGATATTAAAATTGTTAAAAAATATTAAAGATTTTATTGATTTATACTTGTTATTATAATTATTATTTGTTATAATAATTTAAAAGATAATAAGTGTTTTCAGGGCATGGTGAGGGTGAAACCCAATTCCTGACCGGTGGTAAAGTCCACGAGCGAAAGCTGAACTGGCGAAATTCCAGTACCGACGGTATAGTCCGGATGAAAGAAAACAATTTTTTTATGCCCTGTAATATATACAGGGTTTTATTATTTTAATTATATGAAAGGGTGATTTATAAAAATGAACATCAAAAAACTTACTAACATAGGTGTTTTAGCAGCATTATCTTTTGTTTTTATGATATTTATCCGTTTTCCACTGTTTTTACCATTTCTGATTTATGAACCTGGTGACATACCAATACTAATTATTACTTTTTTATATGGCCCACTACCTGCAATAGGTATTACAGGATTTTTATCTGTATTAATGGCCCTATACACAGGATTGGGAGGACCTTTTGGAGCATTTATGCATTTCCTTGCTACCGGAGTATTTGTTGGCATTGCAGGCCTCATATATAAAAGAAATCATAGTAGAAAAGGTGCTATTTATGGGCTTATATTGGGGGCTCTTTCAATGACTATTGTCATGATTGCTGCAAATATTTTCTTAAACCCAATTTTTTATGGTATTCCTCATGAACAAACTATAAAAATGTTAATACCTGGAATTATACCATTTAATATTAGTAAATCGTTTATTAATTCTGCTATAACAATATTTGTTTATAAAAAATTAGCCATTTTCCTGCGTGATAAAGGATTAATAAAATCAACTGAAATGCAGGGTTAAAAGCTTTGCTTTTTGTATATTTAAACTAAAGTAGGGAAATTATATATTAATGATTAATTAATATATAATGAGGTTGATATCTTTGTTTAAAAAAATAATTATATTTTTAACAATTTTAACA
>CAZOON010000142.1:0-4888 GCA_964581445.1 uncultured Halanaerobiales bacterium
ACCTCTGTGTTTCATCATATTTTCTTCAACAGCACTCTGCTTAACTATTGAGCCCTCAGGGGCAATATTACCTTTAAGAGCTGCCAGGCCGCCTGTTTTATGATATGGATCATCTATACTTCTTATAATTTCATAGTCAATGAAACGTATTTCTTTAAGTATTTCTTTAACAGTTTTTCCTGAAACAGTCATCTGTTCTGTATTTAATAGAGAGCTCTTATCCAGTTCTTTCATTACCGCATAAATTCCCCCGGCCTTATCTAAATCCTCCATATGATAAATACCAGCTGGACTCATTGAACAAAGATGTGGAACCCTATCACTTATCTCATTAAATAAATCAAGTGTAAGTTCATGGCCAGCCTCATGTGCAATAGCCGGAAGATGGAGTGCAGTATTTGTTGAACAGCCAAGTGCCATGTCAACACTTATTGCATTTTTAAAGGCTTCTTCTGTAAGTATATCAGATGGCCTTATATCCTCTTCAAGCAGTTTCATTATCTTCCTGCCGGTCTCTTTTGCTATTCTTAGCCTTTCAGAAAAAACAGCTGGAACAGTACCATTACCACGTAAAGCTATACCCAGAGCCTCAGTAATACTGTTCATGGAATTTGCAGTAAACATACCAGCACATGAACCACATCCTGGACATGCCAATTTTTCAAGCTCTTTTAATTCAAATTCTTCCATCATACCTGCATTAACTGCCCCAACAGCCTCAAACATATTATGAAGGTCTATCGCATCTCCTTTATACTCTCCTGCCAGCATAGGACCACCACTTACTACTATAGCAGGTATATCAAGACGAGCAGCAGCCATCAACATTCCAGGCACAATCTTATCACAATTTGGTACCAGTACAAGACCATCAAAACGATGAGCCCTGACAACAGATTCTACCGAATCTGCGATTAATTCTCTGGTAACAAGTGAATATTTCATGCCTTCATGACCCATAGCAATACCATCACATACCCCAATAGTTGAAAAGCTCAATGGTGTACCACCAGCACTATATACACCATATTTTACTGCCTCTGTAACCTGATCCAGCTGAATGTGACCTGGAATAATCTCACTTGCTGAGCTGGCAATACCAATTATTGGTTTATCCAATTCTTTATCATCTAAACCCAGTGCATATAAAAGGGAACGATGAGGTGCCCTGCTCAATCCCTGGGTAACTTTCTCACTTCTCATAACTTTTACCTCCTTAATAAATAGGAACACCTGTTGTCTTTGTGACCTCTCTAAATCTTTCAATTAATGCTGCAGTCTTTTTGCCTGGTTTGCCATCATTAATAACCCTGCCATCTACTTTTACTACAGGTATAACTTCAGCAGCTGTTCCAGTAAGGAAACATTCATCAGCATTAAATAAATCATGTCTTGTAAAAAGTTCTTCTTTTACATTAAAACCCATTTCTTCGGACAGCTCAATAACTACTCCCCTTTTAATACCTTTCAGAATACCTGCTGTACGGGGAGGAGTAAGTAAATCATTACCTTCAATTATGAAAATATTATCCCCTGTACATTCTGCAACATAACCAGCATCATTTAGAAAAATCGCTTCAGGTGCCCCGACCATATTTGCCTCTATCCTGGCCATAATATTATTTAAATAATTTAATGATTTAATCCGGGGGTTAACCATCTCTGCACCGTTTCTTCTAGTTGGAACGGTTACAACACTTAACCCCTCATTATATAATTCAGGATCATAGAGGCTAATTTCACTGGCAATAACTACTACTGAAGCCTTGCCACACTTGCGGGGATCAAGACCAAGGTCTCCCACACCCCTGGAAACTATAACTCTAATATAGGCATCATTAAGTTCATTGGCCCTGATTGTTTGTAGTATAGTTTCTTTCATTCCATCTTTTCCCATTGGAATCTCTAGCATTATAGTTTTAGCAGATTGATATAATCTCTTAATATGTTCATCAAGTTTAAAAACCCTACCATTATAAGCCCTGATACCTTCAAAAATTCCATCACCATATAAAAATCCCCGATCAAAAACCGAAATTTTGGCATCTTTTTCTTCAAGAATTTCACCATTTACATATATTTTCCTGCTCACTTCTTTTCCTCCTTTAGTTAATTAAAATAATTTGTCTTAGATTTAATTATAATAATGAGAAATACCTATCAATCAACTTTCTTATCACTCCCTTTCACTGTAATATTTTCCCAGGATTATTAAGATATTAAAACTGATAATATAATAAAAAAACCTATATATACAAAAAAACCCCACTCCCTATAAGGAACGAGGTTTGATAATCCCGTGGTACCATCCTTTTTACAAAAACCACTCATTTAGCTACAGAAGATAAATTATATCCTCAATAACCTGTCAGTTTAACGGTTGACCTCCGATTAAGCTTACTTATTTCAGCCCATAACTCCCAGGGGATTTTCATTAATTTTTCAATACCGGCTCCCAGCAATCCCGGCTCTCTTTGATTGAAAATAATTAATTACTCTCCCTATTCATTGTTTTTATCAATCTTTATTAATTTTGCTAAATTATATAAGATAAAAAGTGAAATGTCAAGTTTTTGATAATAAATTCTTATATTAAGATAATTTATAATATTAAAAATTATTATTTATGAACTTATCCCTGTTCATAAATATAATAATTCCGAGAATAATTACAATAGCTATTAATAAAAGCAGATTTGTCTTCATAATATATTATCTGTTTTAATACTGACAGGATAAACCACTGCAAATGATTGCTCATATTTACTCAACACTTTTTCCTGATTATAGTTTTCAGGTAATATAATATCAATAACCCTGGGGGCATGAATAAGTTTGCTATCTGAAAGATCTGGATCATAAAATTTCCAGCTATCTTCTTTATTATTAATCCCCCGGAAATGATCAAGTCCAAAAGGATCAAAGCCTCCAACCAGGATATACATATATGAATTTATTAAAGGTCCAAGTAAATCCTTTTTTATCTTTAGCTCAATTTGATTATCTTTTGTTTCTATTTCACAATTCTTTACATTACCAGATATTTCTTCATCATTAAAGTCAAGCCCAATAATATTTTCTTTATTATCATCAGGTGTATATAGACGGATCCACCAACCTGTAAGCTTGAGTAATTTATCCCAGGGATGCCTGGGATCAAAAGAAACATTGGCCCCTTCCCTAAATACTTCAGTAGAGCCACCTTTAGCATTATCAATATATATCTCAATAAGTGGCAGACTAAAACCATACTTTGAGGCCCAGGGATCATTTAAACTATCAAAATATAATTTAAATAAATAGTAATCTTTTAGTGCTACTAACTCAAATTTAATAATATCAAAAAGTCCATAATATGGTTCAAAAGTCTCATTACCTGGATAATAATACGTGCCGGGACCAAAATCATCACGGAGAGGGTCTTCGATTGAAAAAATAAAACCTTCTTCGGCATGAATATAATTCACAAATATTATTAATAAAAGCATTACAAATGTTGTCATCAATAATATTTTATACATCAAATCCCTCCCCCTAAATATATATTATTTTAATCAGGCATTATGTCAATTTATTTTTATTAATAGCAACTGTTAAAGCTCCCATTACCCCGGAATCATCTTCAAATTTAGACCTGACAATCTCTAGTTCTTTGAGAGAAACCGAGAGCGCCCTTCTCTCAATATTATTTTTCATTTCATCCCAAAAAAAATCATAAGATTTCATTACCCCTCCGCCAAGTACAATCAGCTCTGGATTAAAAATGTTTATTAGATTGGCCAGTCCAATTCCCAGATAATAAGCTAATCGTTTAAAGAGCCTCAGGGCAAATTCGTCACCTTTTCTTGCTGCCAGGGCAATTAACTTCCCATCAATTTCTTCTGACCTGGCCTCACTTAATTTATTAATTAAACTATCCTGATTTTTATCAAGTCCATCTATAGCCATTCTTTTTAGAGCAGTTCCAGAGGCCACTGCTTCAAAACAGCCGTGGTTACCACAACCACATAAAGGCCCATCTGGCACAACTGTCATATGACCAATTTCACCAGCATTATTATTAGCACCATGATATAATTTATTGTCTATAACTATACCTCCACCTATTCCAGTACTTACAGTTATATAAATCATATTTTTATAATTAAACCCTGCTCCAAAATTACTTTCTGCCAGTGCAGCTGCATTAGCATCATTTTCAAGAAAAACAGGAATATTTAATTCATCTTCAAGTATTTTAACTATTTTTACATTTTTCCATGGTATATTGGAAGATTCATATATTATACCTTCAGCAGTATTAAGTAAACCTGGACTACAAATCCCAATACCTCCCACTTGAGATTTGTCCAGACTTAATTTACCTAATAAAATAATAATACTATTAATAATATTATTTATAACCTTTTTTTCTCCACCGTCAGCTTCAGTAGGTGTTTTCAAACTTTCTAAAATCTTTCCCTCTTCATTAGCAAGTGCAGACATTATTTTAGTACCACCAAGGTCAATTCCAAGATAAAAATCTCCCATAAATCTCCCCCTAATAAGGAAATTTTTTCAGATTAATTATACCACCTGCTAAAAACAATGTAAAGCAGCCCCCCTTCACAGGAGGGCTGCTTATTTTTTATTGTGCTTTTTCATTCTTATCACTTTTTATACCCATACGCTCTTCAAAAATAGGTTTAGATATATCTCCCCATTTATCAGATATTTTATCAAGATAATCCGCAATATCTCCCTTAAGTACTGTTTCAGCACCTGGATGTGTTGGAAAAGCACCTGATTCTTCAACCATTTCCCTTAAAGCATATGGATTATCAATTATCGGACAGGGTTTTAAGAGATTTTCATTAAAAGGTTGCCTCTTCTGACATGCTTTAAATAA
>CAZOON010000143.1:0-4870 GCA_964581445.1 uncultured Halanaerobiales bacterium
AATAGAGATCTTAAAAGATATTGAAGTAAATTATGATTTAAATGGACATGGTAAAAAAAGTCTAAATAATGATTTGATTATTGTCAGTCCTGGAGTTCCTCTTGATATAGATTTTTTCAAAGAGGCAAAAAGATTAGATATTCCGGTTATAAGTGAGGTTGAATTGGCCTATCAATTGACAGAAGCCCATATTATCGGAATTACCGGAACTAATGGCAAGACAACTACGACTTCAATGCTGGGTGAGATATTAAAAGAAGGTCTTAAGCATAGAGTAAGGGTTGCTGGTAATATCGGTAAACCTCTTATCCAGCAAATTAAAGGTTTGAGAAAGGAAGATTGGCTTGTAACTGAGCTTAGTTCTTTTCAACTGGAGACAATTGATAAATTTAATTCTGATATTGACCTATATTTAAATTTTTCACCTGATCATCTTGATCGTCATAAAAGTATTGAAAATTACTGGAAGGCTAAAAAAAGAATCTTTGAAAACCAGGGTCCTGAAGATGTTTCTTTAATAAATGCTGATGATTTAGAAGTAATAAGGGCAGCAAATGATATCAAGTCAAAGAAATATGAACTAAGTCTCAAAAAAGAGATTGAGAAGGGAGTTTTTTTATATAAGGATAGTTTATATTTTAAAGATAAAAAAAATACAGAATGTATTATAGATATAGATGATATACCACTTTTTGGTATGCATAATGTGCAAAATACGGCATTTGCAATAGCTGTTGCAAGGATGCTGGGGGTAAATAAAAAAATAATTCAGGAAAGAATTATGAACTTTCATCCATCAGCACATCGAATGGAGGATATAGGGGAGAATATAGAGGAGCTTTCTTTTATTGATGATTCTAAGGCAACTAATCCTAATGCAGCAATTAATGCCCTTGAAGCAATAGAGACACCAATAATTCTAATTGCAGGTGGCCAGGATAGAGATGCTGATTTTAAGCTATTTGCAGAGACAATAAATAAAAATGTAAAAAAGTTAATTTTATTGGGTGAGACAGATGATAAACTCGAAAAATCGGTATTAAAGAAGGGATTTAAAAATATATATAAAGTACAGGATATGGAAGCTGCTGTTAGAGAAGGATTGAAAGATATTAATCCTGGAGATTGTTTGTTGTTATCCCCGGGATGTCCCAGTTGGGATATGTACAGCAGCTATAAAGAAAGGGGAAAGGATTTTAGAAAGGTTTTAAATACTTTTATTCCCCGAATAAAGGTCTGAGGTGGCTTGATTTGGAAGAAAAACACTTAGCTGATTATTATATAATTTTAATAGTTGTAATATTACTGGCAATTGGTCTTGTAATGATTCTAAGTGCAAGCTCAATACGGGCCTATAATGTATATGGAGATAGTTATAAATTATTTAAACAACAGTTGATTTCAGCAATTCTTTCAATAATAGCAATGTTTTTATTTATGAATATTGATTATCATGTATATGAAAGGTTTGCAAAATTAATTATGATTTTGACGCTCTTAATTTTGATACTTGTTTTAGTACCTGGCATAGGAAGACTGGCAGGTGGATCAAGGAGATGGATTGGCCTGGGTCCAATTGGAGTTCAACCTTCAGAATTGGCTAAAGTTGGAATTGTTATTTATCTTTCATATTTTGTTTCTTACAAAAGGGATAGGATAGAATCATTTTCCCGGGGTGTTATACCACCAGTAATTATGATGGGCATTGTTTTTGTGTTAATTCTGGCTGAGCCTGATCTGGGGACAGCTGTTAGTATTGCTGGTACTTTTATTATTATCTTATTTGTAGCTGGAGTACGTTTTTCGCATTTATTTTTGCTGGCTATTACAGGTTTGCCAATGGTTATGTATTTTATTTTGAGTGAAGATTATAGGAGAGAAAGACTTTTTGCTTTTTTAGACCCCTGGGCTGATCCGCTAGATACTGGTTATCATATTATACAATCATTACTTGCTCTTGGCTCAGGAGGTTTATTTGGAGTTGGACTGGGGAATAGTCATCAAAAATTTCTATATCTACCTGAGCCCGGGACTGATTTTATTTTTGCAGTACTGGGAGAGGAAATTGGTTTGCTGGGTACTTCCTTAGTTGTAATATTATATTTTTTACTTAGCTGGCGAGGGTTTAAAGTAGCATTATATGCTAGTGATTTATTTGGCTCGATTTTAGCGATTGGTATTAGTTCAATGATTATATTACAGGCCATAATAAATATAGGTGTTGTTACAGCTTCGATGCCAATTACAGGTATAACCCTTCCTTTTATTAGTTATGGAGGGAGTTCACTGATTATTATGTCTTCAGGTATTGGTATTTTACTAAATATATCACGTAATACAGGGGAATGAGGTGTAAGATGAAAGCAGTAATTACCGGGGGAGGTACAGGTGGACATATATACCCAGCCCTATCAGTGGGTCTGGAATTAAAAAATAGAGGCTGGGATATATTATATATAGGGTCTGAAAATGGTCTGGAGAGTGATATTATCCCTAAATATGAATTGGAATTTACGGCAGTGCCCCTGGCTGCACTACCCAGAAAATTAAATTTTAAATTAATGAAGTCTATTGCAAAAAATATAAGGGGATATAGAGAGTCCAGAAAAATAATTTCCGATTTTAAGGCAGATATTGTATTTGGTACCGGTGGTTTTGTTTCTGGTCCAGTTGTTATGGCGGCTAAAAGACTGGGAATAAAAACACTTATACATGAACAAAATGTTTATCCCGGTATTGCTAATCGTTTATTATCATATTTTGTAGATAGAATTGCTTTAAATTATCTGGAGGCAAAAAAATATTTTCCTTTCTGGGCCAGAAATAAACTTGTGGAGACGGGAAATCCCATAAGAGAAAGTATTCTGGATACTGAACGAAAAGAGGCTTTGCTTAAGTTAAAACTAAAAGAAAATAAAAAGACCATTCTGATTTCCGGAGGAAGCCAGGGGGCAAGAAGTATTAATAAGGCAATGTTAGATGTTTACAAATATTTTCAGGATGTAAATTGTGTGCAATTTATTCATATAAGCGGAACAAATAATTATAATGATTATCTTAAAGAACTAGAAAAAGAGCAGATCAAATTAGAAGATAATTTTAAAATTATTCCTTATTTGAATAATATGGAATGGGCCTATGCGATTGCAGATTTAGTTATTTTTAGGGCAGGGGCTACAGGCCTGGCAGAGATTACAGCTAAGGGAATGCCGGCTATATTAATACCCTATCCTTATGCAGCTGGAAATCATCAGGAATATAATGCTATGACATTAAGAGAAGCAGGGGCGGCTATGGTAATAAAAGACAGTGATTTAAATGGTCCGATTTTAATAGAAAAGATTAATGAGATTATTAAGGATGAAAAACTATTAACTAGCATGAAAAGGGAAAGTAAGAAATTAGGACACCCTGAGGCCTGTTTAAATATTGTCAATATAATAGAAGTGCTATAAAGCAAAATGAACAATAAAAATATAAATTGAATACAATAATCATGGAGGTGAATTAATTGAAGAAAAAACATATTCATTTAGTTGGGATTGCCGGGATTTCTATGAGTGGAATTGCCAGAGCTTTACTTATCAAAGGTTATAATGTTTCTGGCTCTGATTTGCGAGAAAACCACTTGCTTGATGAATTAAAAGAACTTGGGGCAGATATTTTCACCGGGCATGATAAAAAAAATGTACATAATGCTGATGCGCTTGTTGTTTCCAGTGCAATACCTGAGGATAACCCGGAGTTAAGATATGCTGAGCAAAATAATATTAAAATATATAAACGTGCTGAAATGATTGCCAGTATGATGGAAGATAAAAAAGGTATAGCTATTTCCGGGACACATGGAAAAACGACAACTACTTCTATGATTTCACTTATTTTAAGAGAGGGGAAACTTGATCCAACAATATTTCTGGGTGGGGAGTTAAAGGCAATTGGAGGAAATATTTATATAGGTAATGGTGAATATTTTGTGACCGAAGCAGATGAGAGTGATGGCTCCTTATTATATTTTAATCCGGAATTTGTTGTTGTTACAAATATGGAGCTTGACCACCATGATTTTTATAGTAGCAAGCAAAAATTAGTTGATACATTCAAGGAATTTATTAACAGGGTTTCTAAAAGGGGCAAGGCTGTTCTTTGCTCTGAAGATAAGGCCTTAATGAATATTGTGGATAAAGATGATGACAGAATTTTAACTTATGGTTTTAATCAGGGAAACATAAGGGCCAGAGATATTAAATTATTACCTTTTGGAAGCTATTTTGATGTATATTATACTGAAAAAAAACTTGGATCAATAAATCTTCAAATTCCCGGTGAGTATAATATATTAAATGCGCTTGCTGCGATAGCAATAGGTATGTTTACAGGCTTGAGTTTTACAGTTATTAAAAGGGCCATTGAGTCATTTTCAGGTGTGCATAGAAGGTTTGAAAAAAAGGGTTTAATTGATAATATACTTATAATAGATGATTATGCACATCATCCTACAGAGATAAAAGAGACATTGAAGGCTGCAAAAAATACCGGGTATGAAAGGGTTATTGCCATTTTTCAACCACATCGCTATTCCCGGACACTCCATTTATTTGATGAATTTGTTAAGGCCTTTGACCGGGCCGACCATTTAATAATCACTTCCATATATGGGGCAGGAGAAACTCCCATACATGGTGTTGATAGCAAAGGGCTGGCAGATGCTATTGCTAAAAGAGGAACTGTAGATGTTGATTATATTGAAAGTGTTAAAGATATACCATATTATTTAAAAACTATAATTAGATCAAAAGACCTGGTAATTACAATTGGGGCAGGAAATGTTTATGAGGTTGGAGAAAATTTAATTACAGATATGAATAAA
>CAZOON010000144.1:0-4861 GCA_964581445.1 uncultured Halanaerobiales bacterium
CTGAAGCTCCAACAAGTGAGCCATTTCCACCAAGACATGCCCCTAAAGACAGGGCCCACCAGAGAGGCTCAATATGAAAATGAGGTCCAGCAGATTGTCCAATTGCATTGATTAAAGGGATCATAGTTGCTACAAAGGGAACATTATCTACAATGGTGGAAGCCAGGGCAGAAGCCCAGAGAACAAATAGGGTCGTTAACATAAAATGCCCTTTTGTAATATTTAAAGTATGGTTTGCTAACCAGCCAATGATCCCTACTTTTTCCATTCCTCCTACCAGTACAAAAAGACCGGCGAAGAAAAAAATCGTTGTCCATTCAACATCTTTTAATATCTGCTCAGGTTGAGCTTCACTAATTAATAGTAATAAAGCCGCACCAGCCAGGGCGATTGTTGCAGAAGGAAATTCAATAAGGTCATGAAATAAAAAGCCTGATAAAACTAATCCTATAACAGTGAGGGATTGATACATAAGTTTTCTGTCTTTAATGGCATCTTTTTCATTGAAATTATTAATCTTATTAATGGTATCTTTACTGACATGTAATTCTTTTTTATAATATCTTTGCATTAAGAAAGTAATAACAACTAAAATTATAATAACTACAGGTGCTAAATTAATTAAGAAATCCATAAAACTTAGATTAGTACTACTACCAATCATTATATTAGGTGGGTCACCGATGAGAGTGGCTGTTCCACCAATATTAGCCAGTAAAATTTCAGTTATAAGAAATGGAATAGGGTTTATTTCCAGTGTTTCACTGATAATAAGAGTAACAGGGGCAATCAACAATACAGTAGTGACATTATCTAAAAAAGCAGAAAAAACGGCAGTTATAAGTCCAAAACTTATCAATATATTCCTGGGCTTTCCACCGGCCCATTTTACAGCCTTTATAGCAATATATTGAAAAAACCCAGTTTGTTTGGTGATACCAACAAGTAACATCATTCCCAGTAATAAACCAATAGTATTAAAATCAATAAAATCTATCGCCTCTTGTTGAGATATTATATTTAAAACTATTAATACCATTCCACCACTAAAAGCCGCTGTAACCTTAGTAATTTTTTCTGACATAATCAGGATATAAGTAAAAATAAAATCCAATAACACAATTCCAACAAGCACCAGATGTCATCTCCTTATTTAATTGTTTTTTTATATTCATCTTTTCATAAGATAGATTTCTATCACATATATTTAGTACTTTCAACTGATTTCTATTAATAAATAAAAAGGATTTTTTATTTATCTGGTGAACTATAATAATAAAAGAAAATTAAAATTTTTTTTGTCTTTTTAATTTGTCTTTTTAAATAGGGGGATTGAAATGAAGGATATAGAAAAAAATTGCTTTGACGTTGAAGAACTTAAAAAAGAACTTAGAAATAATACAGAAAAAATAGTTTTAAATACTATGAATGAATTATTAAAAGACCCTGAATATGGAAATACGTGTAAGTGCCATCAATGTCTTAAAGATATTGCTTCATATGCTTTAAACAGACTACCGGCAAAATATATAGCCAGTCCAAAGGGAAATCTTCAATCAAAAATTGCTGAGTTTGAGAATAGTGTTAATATTGATGCTGCATCTGTAGTGAAAAAGGCTATTAAGGTAGTTTCTAATAATCCCAGACATTAAATTTTATATATTGGATCTCCTCTTCAGGGGGGATTCTTTTATATTAATTTTACAGGAGTTGATATATTATGAAAAAAATAATTGTTGCCAGTGACTTACATGGAAGTTATTCGGCCTGGAAGAAGGCAGAAAAATATTTTCTTGAATCTGACCTTATACTTATTTCTGGTGATATCCTTTATCATGGGGCGAGGAATCCTCTAACAGATGGATATAATACCAGTGAACTTTCTCAGGAATTAAATGATAGTGACTATAATATTATGATGGTCAAAGGTAATGTTGATTCACTTGTTGATGACTGGGTTTTACCCTATCCACTTCCAGAATATGCACTCATAGACCGCGATGGATTACGGATTGTAATGTATCATGGTCATCAACATAAAAGTGAAGAGGAAAGGATAGAATTTGCCAAAAGGTTTAGTGCAGATATCCTTATTTTTGGACATACTCATAAACCTACTTTGAAAAAGGAAAAGGGAGTAATATTACTTAATCCTGGTAGTCTTTCTTTACCCAAACAGAAACCTCCTGTAGCAAGCATAGCAGAGATTGAAGATGGGGAGATAAAAATAAGGGAACTTGATACAGGAGATATAATTAGCTCAATGGAGGTATCTAATGAATAGAAAAGAATTATTATCTATATTACGTAAGGAGATGGCCCCGGCTTTAGGAGTAACTGAACCTTCTACAATTGCACTGGCTTCGGCCATAGCCTATCAGTCTCTACCGGGAGAGCTGGAGAAAATCGAACTATTGCTGGACCCAGGTATATTCAAAAATGCATACTTCTGTGCCATACCAGGGACTGAAGAAAAAGGGATAGAAATTGCTGCACTTCTTGGTGCCCTTGCGGGAAAGTCAGAGGCTGAATTAGAAGTATTAAAAGGGATTAAAAAAGAGGATATAAATGAAGCTATAATTTTAAAAGAAAAAGGAATAGTCGATATAAAAATTAAAAAAAATTGCCGGGAAGTTTTTGTAGAATCAAAAGTGTATACAGATAATGGCTCTGCCAGGGCTATTATCAAAAATTCTCATACAAATGTAGTATTTAAAGAATTAAATGGAAAAGTTGAATATGACAGAGAAAATGAAAAAAATGAAAGTAAATCATATGATATACCAGAATTTAACTTGAATGAAATATTAGATTTTCTTAAGGAAGCGACTTTTGAAGAAGTAAAATTTACTTTAGAGGCAGTAGAAATGAATAGAGAGTTGGCCCGCCAGGGAGAAAAAGGTGCCGGGATGAAACTTGGTCCTGGATTAAAGCAATTAGTTAAAGAGGGTATATTAAAAGATGATATTCTTAACTATGCTCAGATATTAACTGCCCATGCTGTAGATGCCAGGATGGGAGGGCTTGCTAAACCTGCCATGAGTTTTTGTGGTAGTGGTGATCATGGAATTATTGCCACCTTACCCCTTGCAGCAATTGCAGAAAAAAAGGACATTCCTGATGAAAGACTGGCAAAAGCCATTGTTTTAAGTTACATAATAACATTTTATTTAAAAAACTATACAGGTAAACTTTCAGCTTATTGTGGTTGTGCTGTAGCAGCTGGAACGGGTGTGAGTGCAGGAATTACATATATGTTGGGGGGAGATGATAAACAAATTACAGGGGCTGTTAATAACATGGCTGGAAATATTACCGGGATGATCTGTGATGGTGGTAATTTTGGCTGTTCCTTAAAGGCAGCAACAGCTGCAGAAGCAGCAATTAAGGCCTCTTTATTAGCCCTGAATGATTATTATCTTGAGAACAATAATGGTATTGTTGGAAATAATATAAAGGAAACATTATTAAATATGGGACAAATTGCTACCCCTGGCATGGAGGAGACTAATAATGTAATACTGGATATTTTGCAGAAATAAATGATTGAAATTTAAAATATATTTCAAATATTGCAGGACTTTTGACCCAATTTGTTTAATTAATAGAAATAATAATTGAGCAAATTTTTTGGAGGGTTTATAATGATATTAAGCAAAATATCATTTTTAATAATTGCAGGGTTTTCATTTTTGATTTTTATTTTTACGGTTTCCTGCAGCAAAAGTAATATATCTGTAAAAGTTTATGGAAATGCTTTTTTTATTCCTCTATTTTTAAGTGTTTTTTCCTTTTTATTTTTACAGGAAAGTTCTTTTTCTTCAGTATTTTTGATTTCAGAGATATTACTTGTTCTGCCTATATTAATGTTAACAATTTTTAATATAAATGAAAAGGCTAAGCATTTAATACAATTTTTATATTTTTTAATCCCAGTCTTATTATCTTTTGTATTATATCGATATAATACAATACCGTATTTTCCTTTATCAGCTCAGATTCAAATAATAATATTATTTATATTAGTTTTATTAATTTTAATTATTATACGTAATAAAAAAGAAATCAAAAAAATACTTTTTACAGGATTACTTTTTTTATTCCTTTCATATTTTATAAAAACTTTTGCTAAAAATGATTATATACTGTTTATATCTATATTATTTAAGTTTGCCTCTTATTTAAGCTTTTATATCAGTTTTTATAATACAAGTTATAATCATCTGATGGGTATAGTTTCAGAGGCGAAAAAATTAAAAAATAAATTGGACAAATCCCTTTATCATGAAGTGAAAAAAAGAACCCTTGATATCGAATTATCTAATGAGAGATTATTGAAGATGTCCAAAAAAGATTCATTGACAGGGGCATACAATAAAAAAGCAATTTTAAATTATATTGAAAACCTAATTAAATCTAAAAGCAAAAAGAAGTTTTCAATATTGATGATTGATTTAGATGATTTTAAGGGGATCAATGACAAATATGGTCATCTTCAGGGGGATGAATGTTTGAAAAACTTTTCTAGAATTGCTAAAGACAGTATCAGGAAGGTTGATTATTTAGGTAGATTTGGTGGAGATGAATTTATTATTGTTTTGCCATCATTATCAGATTCAGAAACAATGTTTGTTGCTGAGAGATTTATTAAAAACATAAATAATATTAAAGATATTAAATTTGCAGTTTCAATAGGTATTGCAAGTTATCCTGATGATGCTAATACAGTAAAAGAGATTATTTCTATAGCAGATAGAGGTGTCTATCTGTCAAAAGAAAAAGCTGGAAACAGCATATCACATGAAGATATAAAATAAAATGTGATATTATTTTCTTTATTAATAATCATGATTAAGAAGGA
>CAZOON010000145.1:0-4810 GCA_964581445.1 uncultured Halanaerobiales bacterium
GTCCAAGTCCACCCTGTAATACATTACCCATTATTACCTCATCAATTTCTTCTGCCTTTACTCCAGCTTTCTTTAAGGCCTCTTTAATTACTATTGCACCAAGTTCAATAAGTTCTACATCTTTTAAGGCACCACCAAAGGTTCCAATAGCTGTTCTCACAGCACTGGCAATAACAACTTCATGCATATATATTTCCCCTTTCTGCTATATATTTATTTGAATTTTACAATATGATCAACAAAAATACCCGGAGTCATAACATCATTTGGATCAATACTACCAGTAGCTACAATTTCTTCAGCTTCAACTATTACAATATCAGCAGCCATAGCCATAATGGGATTAAAATTACGAGAAGAATAACGATAGATTAAATTACCATCTTCATCTACTTTCCAAGCTTTCAGTAAAGCAAGATCTGCTTTCAAGGGTAATTCAAGGAGATAAGTTTTCCCATCTATCTCCATCTTTTGTTTTCCTTCTTCAACAACTGTCCCAACCCCTGTAGGGGTTAAGAAACCACCAATACCAGCACCCTGGCAACGTATTCTTTCAGCAAGTGTACCCTGGGGAACTAATTCAACTTCAAGCTCACCACTATTCATCTGTCTTGCTGTCTCAGAATTTGTACCTATATGGGAAGCAGTTACTTTCTTCAATCTTTTTTTAACAACCATTTGCCCTAAAGTCTTCTCTTCAAATCCTGTAGTATTAGATATCAGGCTAATATCTTTCACTCCTTTATCTAAAATATATTCCAGGATTTTATTAGGACAACCTGATTCAATAAAACCTCCAACCATAATTGTCATATCATCTTTAAAATAGTGATCAATGTCTTTAATATTAGTTATCTTTGTCATATCCCGGCCTCCTTTCTATTATTTACCTTTATAATCTATTTTTTCTCTCTTTAAAAAAGCATCCATTCCAAGTTTTTGATCTCTTGTATTAAAACATAAAGCAAAAAGATTGCTTTCAAAATCTAAATCTTTTTCACCAGCTGCCTTCTGTTTATTTAATATAGCCTCTTTTGCAAATCCTATAGCTAGTGGGGCATTACTGGCAATATTTTTCGCTATGTTTTTAACTATATCCATTAGCTCTTCATTTTTAACAACCCTATTAATAAGGCCAATTTCACAGGCCTTTTTTGCATTAATCGTCTCACCGGTATAAATTAATTCTTTAGCCATAGTTGGTCCTACCAGTTCAGTAAGCCTTTGAGTTCCACCAAAACCTGGAATTATACCAAGACTCACTTCAGGCTGACCAAATTTAGATTTTTCAGTGGCAAAACGGAGATCACAGGACATGGCTAACTCATTACCACCACCCAGTGCAAATCCATCAATAGCAGCTATAAATGGTTTATTAATTGATTCAATTAAAGTAAAAACCCGGTGACCCAGTTTAGCAAAATTTTTTGCATCTATAAATGACATATCCTTCATTTCTTCAATATCGGCCCCGGCAACAAATGCCTTTCCCCCGGAGCCTCTTATAATAACTACCCTAATATTTTCATTATTTTTTATTTCTAATAGTTTTTCTTCAAGGGCCATTAAAAGCTCCTTATTTAGAGCATTGAGTGCTTCAGGTCGGTTTATTGTTAGTATTGCCAGACCCTTGTCTTCAATATTAAATTTTATAATTTACTCCACCCCCTTTTCAGGACCAATGATATATTAATAATCATAAAATCCTTTACCTGTCTTACGACCCAGTTGTCCAGCTCTTACTTTTTTCTTTAATAGTGGACAGGGCCTGTATTTGGGATCAGCAAATTCTTCATATAGGGTTTCCATTATTGCCAGGCAAACATCAAGACCAATTAAATCGGCTAATTCAAGTGGCCCCATGGGATGATTTGCTCCCATCTTCATGGCTACATCAATATCGTTTGCCTTTGCAACCCCTTCATTTAAAATAAATGCCCCTTCATTAATCATGGGAATTAAAATTCTATTTACTATAAATCCAGGGGCCTCATTTACCTCAACAGGACTTTTATCTAATTTTAAAGCAAACGACTTCACAGAATTAAAGGTCTCTTCTGAAGTTGTGATACTTTTAATTAATTCAAGCAGTTTCATAACAGGTACGGGGTTGAAAAAATGAATTCCCATTACTTTATCTGGCCTTGAGGTTGCTGTTGCTAATTCAGTTACACTGAGGGCAGAAGTATTGGATAAAATTAATGTGTCTTTTTTACAAATTTTATCTAAGTCCTGAAAAATCCCCTTCTTTAACTCAAGGTCTTCAGTTATTGCTTCAATTACCATATCTACATCCTTCAAATCCTCTAAATCTACTATACCTTTTATTCTGCCTAAAATATCATTTCTTTCTTCAGCACTAATTCTTTCTTTTTTTACATTGCGGTCCAGATTTTTCTTTATTTTACCCAGACCTTTTTCTACAAATTCTTTTTTAATGTCTCTTAGAATAACGCTATAACCTGCGCTAGCTACTACCTGAGCAATGCCACTTCCCATTGTTCCTGCTCCTATAATAGCAATTTCCTCCATTTAATCACCCCTTTTTTATATATTCGTTATTATATATGTGCATATTTTATACCAGCTTGCTCAATTTTAAAAAATTATTTGATTTTTATTTTATCTCAAACAAGAACATCTAGTAAAAAATCATAAATTACTTCTGCTGTTTTCACAACAGTATCCAATTCAACATATTCATCTGCACTATGATAATTTTTGCCATTTGGTCCAAAGACATAGGTAGGAAGCTTTGACCTTGAGCCCAGATAATTAAAATCTCCAACACTAGCAAAATATTCTATACTGGCCTCTTTCCCAACTACATTATTGATACTTTCTCTAATTGTTTTTGTATAAGGATTGCTTTCTGACACTACATATGGTTGAAATCCTGCATTATCAGAATGAGGTGCATCTCTAAATTTAATACTTGCTTTTCCTTTAATATTTGCCCTTTTAATAGCATCTTCAATTTCTTTGCAAAGATAATTTCTATCCTCACCAATAGTAACATGTCTAAAAACCGAAAAACTGGCCTTATCAGGAACAGACAAAGGGGCTCCTCCACCCTTAAAATCTATCACACAAAGTGCACCCTTTCCCAATTTAGGATGGTCTTTACCCTCAGCTTTTTCCAGCTCCAATACAATTTTTGAGGCTTCACTTATAGCATTAATCCCATCTTCTGGATAAGCTCCATGAGCAGATTTACCTTTTACATCAACCTTATATTTCCAGCCCCCTCTAGCTCCCAGACAAAGACAGGGAAATTCTCTGCCAGCAAAACCACTGCTTGGTTCTGGTACCAGGGCTACATCTGCATCATCTGCATAACCATCAAGAATAAGTGCATCTGTACCCAGACCATATGGCCCTTCTTCATCACTAACCAGAGTATATAATATTTCACCATTAAAATGTTCAACAGTATTTCTAAAGGCTTCAACTGCTAACATAATAGAAGCAGAGCCAGCTTTCATATCCAGGGCACCAACACCATACATACGTCTATTCTCAATTTCTGCAGAAAGCGGATCACGAGTCCAGCCTTCACAAATTTCTACAGTATCCAGATGGCCATTTAATAAAACCTTAGGGCCTTCATCTTTACCCTTGAGGCTTCCAATTACATTTTTGCCCTTAAAATCTGTTATTTTATCTTCATGAAAATTGTGAATTTCAGCAGGTAAATCCCGGGTTCTAAACCAATTATAAACAAATTCCATAACTTCATCTTCTCTAAAGAAAGGACTATATATTTTTACTAGATTGGATAATAAATCCACAACTCTTTCATAGTTAATATAATCTTTTGATTTTTTATTCATTTTTTTGACCCCTTTATTATTATAATATTTTAATAATTAATTCTAAACATAAGAAATCTTTATACTTATAATATAAGTCCATATATTAAGAAACCCGGGCCTTCCAGGCCCGGGTACTAATAATTTATTAAGCTTCATCCGGGAAGAAAGTTTTAATATCTTCCTCCTCAGTATGTTGTGTAGCAAGTGAAATTATAACTAAGGAAAGGAAAGATACTATCCAGCCTATGTAAGAAGCTGAATAACCAAATGGATTACCAGATAGTGTCCAGATTACAGCAGATGAACCTCCCAGGATTATACTCCAGAAAGCACCTGTGGATGTAGTCCTCTTCCAGAATAAAAGTCCTAACATGGGGAAGAAAAGACCTGCAGCCCCAAATGTATAGGCATAAAGAACTATATCTAATATTGACGGAACACTATAAGCCAGATAAATTGCCAGCACACCCAATACCAATGTTGCAATCCTACCTACTTTAACTATCTGATTATCATCAGCATCAGGATTCATTCTCTTTCTATAAATATCATTTACAAAAATAGCAACTGGACCCATTAAACATGAATCAGCAGTTGACATAACAGCAGCAATATATGCCGCTACAACAATACCAGAAATACCTACTGGCAAGAGGGTTAATATCATATACGGTGTTGCAAGCTCAGCATCAACAAGTTCAGGAAGCATAATCCTTGCAAACATCCCTACTAAAGTTGTACCAATAGCAAATAAAGGCCATTCAATTGGAATACCGGTTAAAAAAATTCCTCTTTTAGCAGTTTTGGCATCTTTAGCTGCTATTACTCTCTGGAAAGTAGCAATAGAAATAAACCAGACAGGGAATATAGATAAAAACCAACCAATAGTAGTTTTCCAGCCAGCAGCTCCCCAATCCAATAGCCTTGCAATTTCAGGATTATTAGCAAAAGCCTCTACCATACCCTGCCATCCACCAACTTTAACCAAGCCAATT
>CAZOON010000146.1:0-4786 GCA_964581445.1 uncultured Halanaerobiales bacterium
TGTTTACCGGGTTCAATGCGTGGATATCTTCCCAGCCCTTCAGGGTTTTTTACAATTACTTCTCTATTATTTATTTCAATACTTCCATCTCTATCCTTATCCATATCTTAACACCCCCTAATGTTAAAATATTAATTTTTTAATGCAAGATTAAAACCACTCTGCCTTTTTCATCTCTTTATATGATATTCTACTACTTCTACCGTCACCTCTGCTAATATTAATTGCAATATCTTTTCCCAATTCCTTTTCAATCCTGGCCAAAAGACTATATCCAAATCCGGGACAGAAAATAAAAGACTTAACACCATCATTATTAACAAGTCCCCTGCAAAGCTCAATTATTTTTTCCTTATCAGCTGGCGAGACCAAAACAGTAATCAATAAGTATTTACTTAAAGAAATTTCTTTTCTATGTACTTCAGGGTCTGCATCAGGTGCCATAGAAACAAAAGCTGTCTTAAATTGCATAAATTTAACCCCCTTTATTTTTTGACTCCTGAATAAACAGGATTACTAAAACAAAAAAAGAGCCCGCAGGCCTAAATAATAAAGAAATGGTGGAGGTGGTGGGAGTCGAACCCACGTACTGCGCAGCTCATCCATCAGTTTCTACGATTATAGTCTATTCATTGAGTTTACAATATATATGCCAATAGACAGGCCCATATATTGCTATCCTGTTAATGTCCCCCTCAACCTACAGAAATCAGCAGGGGGTAAGTCTGTCTAATTATGACACTTAAATAGCTTCGCAGACAAAAACTATTTAAGCGTTAACTGCCTACGCGGCAGCTAAAGCGTAATTATTATCGTTTTCAGATAATTTTAATTGCCAGTGTTTAACGAGTGAAAGGAGTCCTCGAACCGCTTCTGAGGGATCCACTACACAGGCGAAACCAGAACACCCCCATTACTTTGTAAAACAAATTATAACCCAGATAATCCCCTTTGTCAAATAAGGAGAATTCACCTGTATTGTTTCTCTTTAAATGCCCGCTCCATCTCACGCTGAGCAGTCTTTTTAGCAATATCATGTCTCTTATCCCTCACATTTTTTCCCTTTGCCAGAGCAAGCTCAATCTTTGCCAGGTTATGAAGTAAATACAATGAAAGAGGAACAAGGGTATAACCCCTCTGTCTTGTATATCCGATTAATTTTCTTATTTCATTCTTGTGGAGAAGTAACTTTCTCTTCCTCTCTGGTTCATGATTATATCTATTCCCCTGTTTATAAGGGCTAATATGCATATTATATAAAAAAACCTCACCATTCTCAACAATGGCAAAACTATCTTTCAAATTAACCTTTCCCTGCCTGATAGATTTAATCTCTGTGCCCTGCAGGATTATCCCCGCTTCAAAGCTCTCTTCAACAAAAAAATCATGTCTTGCTTTTTTATTCCTGGCTATTACTTTAATCTCATCTCCACTCAAATTATCCCTCCTCTACTATAGTAAAATCTATTTTTCGTCCATTTAAATTGACTCTTGTTACTTTTATTTTAACTTTATCTCCAAGTCTATATATTTTTTTGGTCCTCTCTCCTATCATAGCATATTGTTCCTGAGTATAATGATAATAATCATCTTTCAAATTTTCTACATGAACAAATCCTTCAACTGTATTCTTCAATTCAACAAAAAAACCTGAAGCAATTATCCCACTTATAATACCTATATATTCTTTTCCAACTTTATCTTTCATGTATTCAACCTTTTTTAAATCTATAGAATCTCTCTCAGCTTCCATTGCTTTTCTTTCCCTCAATGAGCTATAATCAGCGACTACAGGTAGTTTTTCCTCTAGCTCTTCAACCCTATCAGCCTTCATATATCCTTTTAAAATCAATTCTTTAATAATTCGATGAATCATCAAATCAGGATATCTTCTTATGGGGGAAGTAAAATGAGTATAATTATTAATCGCCAGACCAAAATGCCCAATATTTTTAGTTGAATAAATGGCCTTTTTCATTGATCTTAATAAAACTGTAGAAATTAAACGTTCTTCTTCTTTACCAGCAACCTTTACCAGCATTTCCTGTAATGCTCCAGGATGAATAGTATTCTTAATACCTTTTAAATGATACCCAAAATTATGTGTAAATTCATTAAACTCCAGCATACGTTCATAATCAGGCTCATCATGAACCCTGTAAATAAAGGGGATATCCTTCCAATATATGGTCTCTGCAATCATTCTATTGGCTGCAATCATAAATTCCTCTATTAACTGTTCTGCTATACCATGTTTAATCTCAACTATCTCAAGCGCTTTCCCTTCTTTATCAAGTTTAACCTTCACTTCCGGAAAATCAAAATCTATACTCCCATTTTCAAATCTATCTTTTCTTAATTTTGCCCGCAAATTATTCATTTTCTGCAGATCCGGAAAAATATCGCTATACTTATTAATTAAATCCTGTTCTTTATCTATAAGCATTTTTCTAACTTCATTATATGTTAGACGATAATTAGTTTTTATAATACTGGTGTTTATCTCAGAATCAATCAATTTTAAAGGATTTAATTTGTATTCCATAAATGCTGATACAGCAAGCTTCTCTTCCCCTTGATTAAGACTACATAATCCATTGGATAATTTTTGGGGTAACATCGGGATAACCCTATCTACAAGATAAATACTTGTACCCCTCTCCCTGGCCTCTATATCAAGAATACTATCCTCTTTAACATAATAGCTAACATCTGCGATATGAACACCTAATCTCAAATTTCCATTGTCCATTTCCTCTATTGATACAGCATCGTCAAGGTCTTTAGCATCTTCACCATCTATAGTAACCATTGGCAAATCTCTTAAATCTTTGCGTTCCTTAATCTCCTCTTCTGGAATTGTATCTGGAATCTTTTCTACTTCTCTTTCAATCTCTTTAGAAAATACTCCTGGAAGATTTAATTGTCTAATTATAGCCTTAATATCTACACCACTATCATCTTTATAACCAAGAACTTCTATTACTTTTCCTTCCGGGTTTCTATTTTTTTCTGGCCAGCGTGTTATCTCTACCACTACTTTTTGTCCATCACGTGCAGAATTAATTTTTCCACCTGGAATAAATATATCATAGTAAATCCTGGAATTATCAGGAACTAAAAAACCATAATTTTGATTTTTTTCAAAATTACCTACTATAGTCTTATTTACCCTTTCAATAATATCAATTACTTCACCAGCAGACCTCTTTCCACTACTACTAGCAAGCAACCTTACGAAAACCTTATCATCATGCATGGCACCATTCATATCTTCCATGCTGATAAAAACATCTTCTCTTTCAGGGTCATCAGGTAAAAGAAATGCAAACCCTTTACTTGTTCTCTGAATCCTTCCACTAATTAAATTAAATTTTTCCGGTATAGCAAGTTGCCCTGAACGATTTTCATAAAGCAAACCCTCTGATTTCAATTTTTCAAGTAATTTTAAAAATTCTTTGTGTCCTTGATGTTTAACAGAAAAATAATCCAATAATTCTTTTGCAGTCATCGGTTTTTCTGCATCCTGACTTAAAAAATTTAACAATCTTTCTCTAGCACTCATATTTATCATCCTTTTATTTTTTCTAATACTTATTTTAACCAGATGGCAATTATTTTATAAGCCAAGGTTATCAGATATTCCCTGCATTGCTTCCAGAGATATCCCAATAAACTCCTCTAACTCCATATCCATCTCTTTACAGGAGGCTATAACATCTCTATCTGCACCACGGGCAAATGAGCTTTCTTTATATCTATTCATTACAAATTCCGTATCAAGTGAATTTAATTTTTTATCAGGATGAATCAGCGCAGATGCAACTATTAAACCTGTAAGCGGATCACAGGCATATAAAGATTTATCCATTATTGTTTTTCTTGCTAATCCATGTATCCCATTATGAACCTTAACAGCATAAACGATATCATCAGCAAGCCCAAGTTCTTTTAACATCTCTGCACCTACAAGACTATGTCTTGCAGGATCATCAGCAGTTTCCTCATAATCTATATCATGAAGCAAACCGGCCAGACCCCATTTCTCAATATCTTCATCAAAGTAATTAGCCAATCTTCTCATAACAGCTTCTACAGCCAGACAATGTTTAACAAGATTTTTCTGTTTAATATTTTCCTCCACCAGACTCAAAGCTTCTTCTCTTTCCATTAATTATCTCCTCCTTGAACTTCAATAAATTTTGCTTCTGACTCGGCAAGTTTCTCTCCCTTATCATTATATAAAAATGCCCTGGTAAAAAGTAATTTTTTATGCCTTTTAATTAATTCACCATAAATATTTAATCTTTCACCAATAAAAACCGCTCCTTTAAATCTAACCTTTATTTCAGCCGTAACAGCCCTTATCCCCTGTAAATATAATACCTTTGCCATTGCTTCATCAAGAAGAGTACTTATTAATCCTCCATGCATTATATTATCATATCCCTGATGCTCAGGAGCAGGGATAAATTCAGCTTCAACTTTATTATTCTCATATAAAGAAAATTCAAGGCCAAGAGAAATAGGGTTATCTTTGCCACAGGCAAAACACATATTATCTCCTTTTAATTTCATAATTACCACTTCCTTTTCAAAAACCCTCTAAGAAAGACATTAGAGGGTTTAATAAACAGGGCTATCTATACTGTTATCTTATTTACATGAAAAGTGGAGCAAAAACAAGAGAAACAATAGTCATTAACTTAATCAATATATTTAATGAAGGACCTGAAGTATCCTTAAATGGATCACCAACTGTATCTCCAACAACAGCCGCTGAATG
>CAZOON010000147.1:0-4767 GCA_964581445.1 uncultured Halanaerobiales bacterium
AAAATTACTCAATATTCTTTCACTGAAGAAAGAAAATTAGAAGATATCAAGGAGTTTACAGAAGAATATATAGTGGAAGCAAATAACTTTGCAGGTTTAAAAATTCCATTAGAAGATATTTTTTCGGAAATATAGTTGAATTTCCTGATAATGTGGGAGATAAAGATAGAAAGAGGGTCTTCTTCCTATATGGCTAAAAAACAGCCAATAAAGGTAGTATTGGTTAATAATTTATGATAAAATATTGATGATAATATATTTTGCAATAATATTTACAATTTTATATAGAGAGGAATCTGGTTCGGCTATAAGCCTTAGTAATACATTTGGATATGATATAATAGACATATAGAATAGCTACCGTCTTCGGAGGGAGTTGAAATGCCATATATAGATTACTTACCTCAATTTACTAAATTAGAGACTGTTGATTAGGATATGTAATTTTAGTTTTTAATTATAAATCATCTAAATTTTAAAAACTGGGTGTTTTGTATAATAATTATTATTTAAAAACGGGGTGTATATTAATGAATAAGAAACAGTATGATGTAATGAAAAATGCTAAGGGGTTTATTGCAGCTCTGGATCAAAGTGGTGGTAGTACTCCTGGCGCTTTAAAAGGTTATGGGATTTCAGAAGATGAGTACGATAGTACAGAAGAGATGTTTGATTTAATTCATCAAATGAGGACAAGGGTTGTTACAAGTCCAGCTTTTACTTCTGAGCATATTATCGGGGCTATTTTGTTTAAGCAGACTATGGAACGAAAAGTAGAGGGGAAATATACTGCTGATTATTTGTGGGATGAAAAGGGCATAGTTCCTATTCTTAAAGTTGATCAGGGTAAAGAAGATAAAAAAAATGGTGTACAATTAATGAAAGAGATGACAGGATTGGATGATTTGCTTAAAAAGGCAAAAAAATATAATGTGTTTGCAACAAAAATGCGTTCGGTTATTCATAGTGCAAATACTGAAGGAATTAGAGAGATTGTTGTTCAGCAATTTGAATATGGCAAGAGAATATCAGAAGCCGGTTTTGTTCCTATTCTGGAGCCAGAAGTAAATATTCACAGTGAGGATAAGGCTGATTCAGAGAAAATAATGAAAAAAGAAATTATGAAACATTTAAAAGATTTAAGTGATGATCAAATAATAATTTTTAAACTTACTTTACCAAGTGAGCCGGAATTTTATAAAGAGCTGATAGAACATCCGAATGTCTTAAGAATAGCAGCATTGTCTGGAGGTTACAGTCAAAAAGACGCTGTAGATAAACTTGCAGCAAACCATAGTATGATTGCCAGTTTTTCTCGAGCATTACTTCAGGATCTGAATGTGGATCAGTCTGATGAAGAATTTGATAAAGTGCTTAAAGATGCAATTGCTAAAATTTACAAAGCTTCAATAAGCCAATTTGATATCTAAAAATTTAATATTTATAAATTTAAAGCCTGACAATTTGTTTCTTTAGTAGTATAACCCTAGTGTTTTAAGATGCGGTTAACCGTTCTCACATGAAGTGAGTCTTTCTCAATCTTGCTGGTTAATACTCCACATTGTTGTCCATTGCAGTTTCTGAATTTTAATTTAAGAATACTTAAGAGCACCATTAACAAGGTAATATATGACAAGGTCATCTGTATTCAACTTATCCAAAAAAAATTCATATTCTTCTTCAAAATGATTGTAATTTATATCAAATTGTATTATGATATTTTTAATGGGTTTAGAGATAAAATCCATTATATATCAGGGGCAACCATTTTGGAAGTTTCTGATATATTTTTTAATCAAAGAAGGAAATTTATGTTAAATTATTCCGCTGGTGAAAAGTGTATCTTTTGACGCTCCTCGGGGCAAGCCCACGAGGAGCGTCAAATGTACAATCAACGATGAACGCTGTTGTGACGGGGATTGTATTTCAATTGACAGAGTAGCTGAATCCTATTAGCAAGTTGCAGGTTCAAGTCCTATCACCGGCTCCATTGATATGACTGGGAGTCATGATCACATAATTGTCTGTTGTTTTCAATGAGGGTAATATCTAAAAATAAAATTCATTAAGCAAATATGGAAGGGGAATAAAATAATGGACGGAACTAAAAGAAGTAATATAAAAAAAGGGGTAACTGTAATGGTTGTCCAAAAGCAAGACCAGCGTAGTGGTAAGCTTACAGAAGGTATAGTCAAGAAGATTCTTACCAATTCGGCAAAACATCCTCATGGTATAAAGGTTATGCTAGAAAATGGAGTTGTAGGCAGGGTGAAAGAATAATTTTAAAAAGACCAGTTAACTGGTCTTTTTTAAAATTTTATCCCACGTTTTCTTTTCTTAACAGGTTGAATATTACAAGAAGGACCACAAACTTCCCAGATAAAATCAAATGTTGCTGCCTTATAACCAATTTCAATAGGTTTAACTGTAACAAGCTGATCATCTACAACAAATGATATGGTAATCATATCCCCAGTTTCCTTATTATCGCCAAGGCCTTCAAATTTAATCCCCTGACACTTTACTGGATTGCCTTCTGCATTAGGGTTAGTTTCAAATTCACATGTAGGTTGGGCAGAATCTGTAACTGTAAGTTCACAGGAATTTTCAACATATGCATCTGGGCAGAGGCAGACTAATATATTGCTTATATCCCGGGGTGGACTTCCAACTGGTGTGATTTCATAGATGAATTTACGTGTAGTAGGAGTAAGTAAATTACAGCTAACTAGCTCAATTTTAAAACCATCAATTTCAGGTGCTGTATCAACAAGTGGTTGACAATCTAGACATCCCGTCTCACACATAATAAATCCCCTTTCTTATTTAAAAATTATCAAAATATTATATGCAGAAGAGAACATATAAGTTAATAGAGCGATATAATAATAAAATATAATTATATTTTATTAGGGGTGGAAATTAGAGTTGATTGATAATAATGATTGGACAGTAATGATTTATGCTAATGGTAATAATGAACTGGAGCCAGAAATATGGCAATCCAGGCTGGATATTGAGAAAGTTGTTGATGATACTAATTGTAATATTCTTTTACAAATAGCTAGAGAAGACAGAAAGCTGGTTGAAATTATAAGGCCTGCTGATGATTTTCCAGTAATTAATGAAAAATGGACGGGTGTCAGGCGGTATATTTTTAAAGAAGGAAAAGCTGTTTTAGTTAAGGAACTGGGGCCTGTAAATATGGCAGATCCTTTATGTCTTTATAATTTTTTGAATTGGTCCATAAAGAACTATCCTGCTGAAAAATATATGTTAATACTGGGAGGACATGTATATCAATTTGTGGGGGCATTGACTGATTATAGTCAGGATAAACCATATATAATGGGATTTCCTGAAATGGCTAATACCTTGCAGTTGATAAACAAAAGATTAGGTATAGTAATAGATATACTTGTGCTGGATGTCTGTTATTTAAATTTTATTGAGGTCTTATATGAATTTGGAAAATATGAAAAAAGGATAATTAAATATTTATTAACATATATTTATGATGGCCCTTTATCAGGTTTGCCATATAAGCAAATTATGAAGATCTTACAGAAGTACAGAAAAGCAGAGGCTTTGCAGCTTATTAAAAGGATAAGTGAAGATGTTTCTAGAGATTTGGTGGCTTTTGATATCAATTATAAAAAATTTAAAGGAGTCAAAGAACTTATAAATAAACTTTCCTGTCAATATCTAGATATTAAAGAAACAGAAAAACCGTCTATAAATAGATTTATTAATAATGTAGAACCTGACAAACCATGGTGTAAAGATGTAAAAAAATTGAGTCAGAGTCTCCAGTCTCTGATAATTACTTATCATAGATTTTCAAAAGAAGAAAAAAATCTAATTAATATAGCTCAAAAATTACCCGATGACTTTAAAAAAATAAAGCTTTATTACAGATTAGCTTTTAATAAAGGGAATAAGTGGTTTGAAATATTAACTAATAAAACTATAAATAATAAATTGAATTATATAGAAAAGAATGAACAAAAATTTGCACCTACACTTTTATTTCCAGATCTTATTAAAGCAAATATTGAAGCTATGAATACCGATTTAAAGCAAGAAATTTTAAATAATATCTATAAAAAACTAAGCAAATATAAAAACTGGAATTATTAACACATAATAAAGAAAATCATATTATAAATTAAAGTTACTTTACTAACGGAGTTAAAGGGAGTGAATTAGATGGGTTTTTGTGATAAATTTAAAGTTGACCGTGTTTTATGTGATGAAATATTTTATTTATCTGAAGAAGAAATAGGGGTTGAAATTGGTGAGGTAGATATATTAGAAGGTAGTACTATTGAAGGAACAGTGACAGTCACGGTTTTAGATTGTCAGATAATAGAACCAATTATAGATAATATACAGGTTAATCTTAGTGTAATGGTCCAAAAAGAATTGAATATTATTCCAGCAGGAGAAGGAGACCCCCTACCACTTGAATTTATGGAGCGCCTTTCTTTCACTGCAACATTTAGAAAATGTAATCTTGATAATTTAAATGAAATTTCTGATTTTCTAGAAGATCTTGAATGTCAAATTGTCCGGGTAGATGGAATGGATGATATTACGCTTAATATTAATGAGGGCACATTCGATGAAGATTTAATAATTATAGTGAAAATAAAGTTGACACAGGAAAATCAGTTGAATCTTGGTCTTTGTCCAGCTCAAAATCAAGTTGAAATAAATATATAATTTATTTAAAAACGGATATGAAAGATGCAATTATTTTTGATT
>CAZOON010000148.1:0-4740 GCA_964581445.1 uncultured Halanaerobiales bacterium
ATCTGGGTAGCAGCATATGCTTCCTCTCACTACAATATTCCTTATGTAGTAACAGCACATGGAACAGACATTAAAGGTTACAATAAAGATAAAAGGTA
Organism: uncultured Halanaerobiales bacterium; assembly: GCA_964581445.1. Taxonomy (GTDB): domain Bacteria; phylum Bacillota; class Halanaerobiia; order Halanaerobiales; family CAZOON01; genus CAZOON01. The sequence continues at coordinate 99 of CAZOON010000148.1, forward strand.
CCATAATATTGCCCAGAAGGCGGCTAAAAGAGCAGAAAAGATAATCACCATCTCCAGACAGGTTCATAATGATGTAAGAAAACATTTCCAGGTCCCTGAAGAAAGATTGGAATTAATACTCAATGGTTTTGATGAAAAAATATTTAAGCCAATGAAAATTAATAAAAATGAATTGCTTAAATCCCTATTAAATAGTAAGATCAGCAATAGAAAAATTGATAAAAATACTAAAATCGTTAATTTTGTGGGTAAACTTGCTGATTTTAAAGGAATCGATCTTTTGTTAAAGGCAGCAAAATTATATGAAAAGGAAATCCCAGGGGTAATTACCCTGATAAGCGGAGATGGTCATTTAAAGGAAAATCTGCAAGACCTCACCAAAAAACTGGAGCTAAAATCTGTATATTTTCTTGGTAACCAGCCCCAGACTACTGTAGCTAAACTTTATAATATTGCTGATCTTGCCGTGGTACCTTCCCGGATAGAACCCTTTGGACTGGTGGCAGTTGAGGCTTTAGCCTGTGGAACTCCGGTCATAGCTTCCAATGCCGGCGGTCTGCCTGATTTTATAAATGATAAAGTTGGTCGTTTATTCCCTATGGATGACTATAAGGCTCTGAGCAAAAATATCATCTCTGCTTTAAAAAATGAGGAAAAAAAATCCAAAGGCAGCTATGCAGCAAAATATGCCCGTGCTAATTTTTCCTGGGAAAGAGTTATTGAAGAATTAATAAAAGTCTATAAAAATATTCTATCTACAGGGAGGTAAAACTTTAATGAAAACAGTAATGATTGTACCTACATTCTGGGGAAGGGACTCCCAAACTGGCTGGCAAATGGGAGATGAAATCTATGATCACCCAACCCCTCTTGATCAGAAAGGAACTCTGGGTAGACTGATTGATAGCCTGGAGATATTAAACAACAAAAATTTTGAACTTGTAATCCTGCTGGTAGTGACCTCCCCAGAATTAAGGGATAAGGCCCTGAAAAAAGTTAAGGAAATCCTGCAGGAACACAAAGCACCTGTCAAAACCTATCTTGTCAGTGATAGAGAACTGGAAGAGATTAAATCCTTCCATTGCAAAAATAACAAACCCTCTCCACGGCTATTATCTTTAAAGGGATATTCCAATGTACGCAATATCTGCCTTTATTCTGCCTACCTCCTGGAAGCCGAGGTCCTTATTTTAATCGATGATGATGAGATTTTTGAAGATCCCCAATTTATCGATAAGACCCATGAATTTATTGGTGGAAGATTTTATGGCCAGACCGTAGATGGTGTGGCCGGTTATTATTTGAATAAAAACAATGAATATTATGATGATGTGGAGATTGAACCCTGGATGACCTTCTGGAACAGGTTTGGAAGCAAAAAAAAGGCTTTTGATAAAATAATTGGCAAATCTCCTCGCTTAAAAAAGACTCCCTTCGCCTTTGGCGGTCTAATGGTTATTCACCGTAATCTCTTTCGTATCGTTCCCTTTGATCCTGAACTAACCCGGGGAGAAGATATAGATTATTTAATTAATGCCCGCATGTTTGGCTTTAATTTTTTTCTTGATAATCAACTCAATATCAAACACCTCTCTCCCGGGAAAAAACATTCCATCTGGCAGCATTTTCGCCAGGATATATATCGCTTTTTTTATGAAAGGGCCAAGATAAAAAGTCAGTACGAAAAACCCAATATGATCCTGGTTAAAGCAGAGGATTTTAACCCCTATCCCGGTGAATTTCTCAAAGATGATCTGGAGGATAAAGTCTTTAAAACAAATACAATCCTGGCCCTGGATTATTTAAGCAATAGACAGATAAATAATTACCAGGCCAGCATAAAAAATATCTATCTGGCTGAATATGAGGCCATACCCCAAAAAAATGTCTTTGAGGAATATCTAAAAGTCCAGGATGAGTGGTATAAGACCCTGAAATTTGCCAGGAAAAACATCTATGAACTCAAAAAAATAATAAGCAATACTGTAATCAATAGAACAATAAATATAGAATACAAACAGAATAAAGATGCTTTTTTAGATAAAGTCTATAAAAACACCTTAAATATGCCCTTTTTCCAGAGTATTAAAGAAGAAGAAAAAGAAGAATTAATAAAAATATTTAAATTCAAAGATTATAAGGCAAGTGAAATCATTGCGGAAAAGGGCAGGGATGATGATAGTGTATATATAGTTATAGAAGGCGAAATAAAAATCGTGGACCAGAATACATTAAAACAGGAAGAGATCAAATTTATAAAATTAAAAAAGGGAGATCTTTTTGGCCTGACCTCCCTTATTTCCAGTAAAAGCACACAATATCTTGCCGATGTAATTTCTGTTGAGCCATCGCTTATAGCCTCTATAAAACGGGAGGAACTACTGTCTTTCTTAAGCGAACATCATAAATCCGGTGTTAAACTGACCCTCTATCTCATGAAAGAATTAAATGATCAATTGGAGAACCTAATCGACCTTTATACCAGTATCGAAAGCAAATCTTCCGATATCAGTGACCGCTTTTAAAGATAAACTTAAATAATTTAGCTAATATTCTGGAGCTTTTTCCCTATTTTTAGCGAGATATTCCTGAATCAGCTCTAAAAATTGCAGCCCATATTTATCAAATTTTATTTCCCCCATCCCTTTAATATTCATCATGGCCTCTTTATCTTCAGGAATGTATTTACTCATTTCCTGAAGGGTACTATCATGAAATATAATATATGGTGGAAGGTTTTCTTTTGTTGCGATCTCCTTACGTCGAGCCTTTAATAATTCAAAAAGCTCATTATCTTCCACCGGCTCTTCTTTTGCTTTCCATACCTTCTGGAAAACCTTTTTTTCATCCTTTAAAACGGAAATAGCCCTTTCCCCTAATTTAACTACAGGATATTTACCTCCAGAAAGATAAAGATAAGCTTCAGCAATTAAGCTTTTACACATATCCTTTATCTCCTTTAATGTATATCCCTGCATAATTCCATACGTAGAAAGTTTTTCTAAACCAAGTTGCCTGACTTTCTTTCTCTTTGAACCTTTTAAAACCTGAGAAACTAAAGATACACCATATCTTTCCTTCATCCTGTAGATACAGGAAAAAATCTTTTGTGCCTCTATAGTTATATCTTTTATTTCATGATTAAGATTGCAATTACTACAATTATTACATAATTCAGGTATATTTCTTTCCCCAAAGTATTCCAGGATGAATTTACGAAGACAGCCTGTAGTATGGCAATAATCCTCCATTGCTTGAAGCTTTTCATACCGCATTTTTTTCAGCTCGGTGCTGGAAGAATTTTCTTCAATCAAAAACTTATGTAATTGAACATCACCTGGACCATATAATAATATACAATCACTGGCTTCTCCATCCCTGCCTGCACGACCCGCTTCCTGATAATATGCCTCTATACTCTGCGGCATATTATAATGGATAACATAACGTATATTGGATTTATCAATCCCCATTCCAAAGGCATTAGTAGCAACTATTATCTCAATCTCATCATATGTAAAATCATTTTGAGTTTTTTTCCTCTCAGCTGTACTTAAACCGGCATGATATCTCCCTGCCTTGTATCCTTTATCCTGGAGTAATTTGCAAATACTATCTACATTTTTCCTGGTTCCAGCATAGATAATACCAGACTCTTCCCTTTTGTTTTTCAAATATTCTAAAATAAAATCCTTTTCATTTTCACCTTTAAGTACTGATAAAAATAAATTTTCCCGGTCAAAACCCGTTACAAAAATATCTGGGTCTCTTAATTTAAGTAATTTTACAACATCATTTTTTACCTCTTCAGTAGCCGTAGCTGTAAATGCTGTCATAATTGGTCTGTTGGGAAGTTTTTCTATCATGGAAGCAATTAAGCGATAACTGGGCCTAAAATCATGACCCCAGTGTGAGACACAGTGGGCTTCATCTACTGCTAGCATAGAAATATTCAAACCCTTTAAAAGACGCAAAAAAACCGGAGACTTTAATCTCTCCGGAGCAAGATATAGCAATTTAAACTCTCCATTTTTAGCCCTATAAATCCTGTTTTCAAGCTCTTTTCTGCTCAATGAGCTATTGATAAAACTGGCAGAAATACCAACACTATTTAAAGAATCAACCTGGTCTTTCATCAGAGATATTAAAGGAGAAATAACAAGACCTGTCCCCTCTAATATAAGAGCAGGTATTTGATAACAAAGTGATTTTCCGCCACCTGTAGGCATAATAGTAAAGGTATCTTTTCCATTTAAAATACTGCTGATAGTTCTTTCCTGTCCTTCTTTAAAAGAATCATATCCAAAATAATCATTTAATATCTTTCTGGCTTTTTTTATCATGACTTAGTATTACCTGCTTCTTTTTCATGCCAGCTCCAGGCAGTTTTAATAATCCTATCAAGACTATACTCTGCTTCCCAGTCAAGTACTTCCTTTGCCTTTGTACTATCAGCAATCAATACTGCCGGGTCACCAGCCCGCCTGTCACTTTCAATAACCTTAAAATCTATCCCGGTTATATCTTTAACTCTGTTAATTATCTCTCTAACTGAATAACCTTCTTCAGAGCCAAGATTAAAAACCGCTGAATCAGCCCCATTAAATAATCTTTCCAGTCCATAGATGTGGCCCTGGCCAGG
>CAZOON010000149.1:0-4737 GCA_964581445.1 uncultured Halanaerobiales bacterium
GTAACCTTTTTCTTTAAAAAGTGAAATCGCACAATCAAATAACTTTTTTTTTGTCTTTATTGCTTTCTTTTTTCTTGAAGTGATATTTTCCATATTCATTACCTCCATAACAAATTTTCTTTAAGGATATTATATCTATATAAACCTCATTATAGCAAAAAAAGGAATTATCCTATGCAATTATAACATAAATAAAAAATAATGAAAAGTATTTATATTCAGAATATCTCTTGACAAATTAAAAAAAGGATGCTATACTGACTATAGTCGGTGACCGAGGTCGGCGACTAAGGTCAACATAGTGCAATTTGTTCATATTTTTTGATGTAAAAGTTCTTGCTAGAAAAGGGGATTTTTTATATTTTTAAGTATTAAGAATATTTAAAAATATAAGTCTTGTTTGAATTTTTGATTTTATTTTTACATAATTTCGAGTTGAATGGGGGTGTTATTAAAAAAATATTTTATATGAGTTTTTTGCTTGCAACTTTAACGTAAAAGGGAAGAAGACTAAGATATTATTAAGGAGGCACATTATAATGAAGGAATTTTTACCAGAAAGTCATAGTGATAAAGGTTACGGAATGGTTGAAAATGGTTTTGGAGATAGGCCTGCACTATTTTTAATTGATTTTCAAAAGGGAATTACTGCAGATGAAGATTATAGTTCTAAACTGGTTCAGAATGCTGTTGATAATACTGTGGAGCTATTAGATGCTTGCAGGAAGAAGAGTCTACCTATTTATTATACAGTGACAGCTTTTAGAGAAGATAATGATGATACTGGCAAATGGAAACTAGAGTCAATTTTTAAATGGACTGAAGGTTCAAAATATGCTGAAATTGATGAGAGATTAAAAGAAAAAGACGATGAATATGTTATAATTAAAAAGGCAGGCTCAGCTTTTTTTGGAACCCCTCTATTAAATTATTTGATTTCAAAGAAAATTGATACTATTTTACTGACCGGGCTTAATACTAGTGGTTGTATAAGGGCAACCGCAAATGATGCCCATGCTCATGGCTATAGTTGTATTATACCTGCAGAATGTGTGGGCGATGTCACCTGTGATGATCCAGACTGTCCGGCTCATAAACAAAATCTTATAGACTTAAATGCCAGGTATTCTGATGTTGTAAGTGTGGAAAAAGTTTTGGATTATGTAAATAACCTATAAAAGTTTTATGAAATTTTATGAAAAAGAATTAGTATTATCAATATCATTTATGAGGTGGTAAAAATGAGAAGATTATCAGTAGATATTGGTGGAACATTCACTGATTCAGTATTTATTGATGATGATAGAAACTTGCATATTGATAAGACGCCCTCTACTCCAAGTGACTTTGCTAAAGGTGTATTAAATGGTCTGGAAAGACAGAATATAGACATTGCTACATTAGATGTTTTTATCCATGGAGCTACAACAGTTCTAAATGCGATTTTAGAACGCAAAGTGGCTAAAGTTGGTTTGATTACAACAAAAGGATTTAGAGATGTTTTAGAAATGATGAGATGGGATAGAGATCCCCATATATATGATTATACAGTAAAGAAATCAAGTCCATGGGTCCCAAGAAATCTCAGGAAAGAAGTAACAGAGAGGGTAAGGCATACTGGTGAAATTCATGAAAAATTAGATGAAAATGAAGCTAGAAAGGCAATTCGGGAATTGAAAGCTGAAGGAGTAGAAGGTATTGCAATATGCTTAATTCATGCTTATGCAAATACCACTCATGAGGATATTATAGAAAAAATAGCTCAAGAAGAATTTCCAGAAGCATATATTTCCTGTTCTCATGATGTTGCTCCTGAATATAGAGAATTTGAGAGAACAAGCTCTACTGTTATTAATTCATGTACTGGACCAATTTTAGAAAAATATTTATCTCGCTTATCCGGGGCTATACAAAATAAAGGATATAAAAAGAAAATGTATGCTATGCAGTCCAGTGGTGGATTGATAAGAGAAGATGAGGCAGTCAAAAGACCTATTACAACTATAATGTCAGGGCCTGTTGGTGGAGTTGTAGGTGGCGTTTATATTAGTAAGATGCTGGGATATCCCAATGTTATTACACTTGATATGGGAGGTACAAGTGCAGACATTGGTTTAATTGCAGATAATAAGGCTGAATATTCAACTGAAACCAAGGTTAAAGATGAAAGTGGATGGGATAAATGGCCTGTTTTAGCTCCAACAGTTGATGTTACAGCAATAGGAGCTGGAGGTGGAAGTATATCCTGGGTTGATGTTGGAGATGTATGGAAGGTTGGGCCTCAAAGTGCTGGGGCAGCCCCCGGTCCTGCTTGTTATGGTAAAGGCGGAACTGATCCTACAGTTACAGATGCTAATTTGATTGCAGGAAGAATGAATCCTGAATATTTCTTGGGCGGGGAAATGGAATTGGATTTTGAAGCAGCAGAAAAAGCACTTGGTAAAATAGCTAATGTTTATGGAATTGAAAATCATAAAGTGGCTTCAGGAATCCTGGAAATAGTGGGATCTAATATGGCTCGTACAATTAGAATTTTATGTGCAGAAAGAGGTTTTGATTATAATGAAGCAGTTCTTATGGCCTTCGGGGGTGCAGGACAGCTTCATGCCACAGATTTAGCTAAAGAATTAGGTATTACAACAGTAATAGCACCTTATCAACCTGGTTCTATGTGTGCAATGGGGATGCTGGTTAGTGATTTCAGATATGATACCTCTAAAACATGGGTATATCCTACAGAAGAATCTGCAGTAAAAAGAATTAATGAAATTTATGAGGAATTAGAGAAAGATGCATTAAAGAATTTAACTACTCAGGGAGTTTCTGAAGACAGGATACAGATTATGCGAACATGTGATATAAGGTATATTGGCCAGGAATATGTTATCAATACACCAATTCCCAGTGGAGAAATATTTGCTAAAGATATAGAGATTATTAAAAAGAAGTATAATGATTTACATGAATTGCAAAGAGGACATTGTAACAGAAAAGAGGACACCCAGTTTGTAACATTTAGAGTTGTTGGCACAGGATTAGTTGATAAACCCTATTATGCAAAACGGAAAAAAGGAAACAAATCTTCTAAAGCTGCATTTAAAGGAAAGCGCAAGGCCTATGCCAGTGATGTTGACAAATATATTGACTATGAAATTTATGAATGGAATAGATTAGTCCCTAATAATATTGTTAATGGTCCGGCGATTATAGAAGATCCCAGAACTACTTTACACGTCTCTAGTGGCCAGAAAGCCAAGGTAGATGAACATATGAACATTATTATTGAGGTGGTGTAAAATGGCAAAGTTAGATCAAGTGTTAATTTCTAAAATAAGAAACAATTTAATTTCGGCTATAAGGGAAAGTACTTTGTCAACTGTTAAGGCTTCTTATTCTCCGATTATATATGAGGTTAAGGATTTTACTAATGTATTATTTGATGATCAATGCAGACAGGTTGCTACAGCTGAAGGATTACCATGTTTTATTGGAGCAATGACTGAGCTTGTTGAGATTGTATTTGATAAGTTCGGCGATGAATTGAATGAAGGGGATATTATTGTATCCAATGAGCCCTATGATTATGGTGGTACTCATAAACCCGACATTAATATTTTGTTGCCTATTTTTCACAAAGGTAAATTAGTTATGTTAGCTGCAAGCAAAGCACATTATCGTGATATTGGCTCTGCTATTCCAGGAAGCTGGGCACCTGATAATCCTGATCCATTACTCGAAGGATTAATGATACCTCCAACAAAATTATATAATGCCGGGAAATTGAATGAAGACCTGTTAGAAATGATTAAATATAATGTTAGGTTACCTAAATCATTTGAAGGTGATATGAGAGCTCAGATTGCAGGAATGAAAACTGCAGAAAAGAGAGTAAAACATATATATGATAGGTTTGGTTATGATACAGTTGAAGATGGTCTTGATGAATTAATTGAATTAGGAGAAACCACATGTAGATCTTATCTGGAGGGTCTTGAGGATGGTATCTGGTATGTTGATGAAATAATTGATCCAGTTCCAGGAGCACCAGATTATCCCAAAGAGTATCATGTGAAATTTTCTATAGAAATCAAAGGAAGTGATATCATATTTGATTTTTCAGAATGTGATGAACAGGGCACTGTTTCAGCTTATAACTCATCCTGGGCTTTTTGTCATTCAACCCTTAAATCTATGGTTGTATCAATAACAAATCCTTATGCTCAAAATGTCAACGATGGTTTTTTTAAACCCATTAAATATATTGCCCCTAAAGGAAAATTGGTTAATCCAACTCCGGAGGTGCCTTTAACTGTAGGTACATGTACTGTTACTACAAGGATAATTGAAGGTATCTGGAAGGCTTTGCAGGATGTGGTTCCAGATAAAGTACTTGCTGCACATTTTGGAAGTGTAAGTGCGATTGTTATTTATGGCAATTCACCAGAGACAAATGAACCCTGGTTGTATTTTATGTCTTATGGTGGAGGTTATGGTGCAACAATTGATCATGATGGAAACAGTGGGGATTTCAATGTTTTAGGTGGTTATGCACGAAATCAACCAATAGAAGTAATCGAGTCTAAATTTCCTTTATTTATTGAAAACTATAATTTAATAGATAGTTCAGGTGGAGCTGGTGAATATAAAGGTGGACTTGGAATAGATATAGGCTACAAAGTATTAACTGATGGTCAATTTTCAGCAGATACAGATAGATGGAAATATGGTGCCTGGGGT
>CAZOON010000150.1:0-4717 GCA_964581445.1 uncultured Halanaerobiales bacterium
TCTCAATATTTACTTTGCTGGAAAAAGGCACATTAAGTAAATAATTAACTAATATGTTTTCATACATACTATTATATCTATTTTCAATCTTTCTAGCATATTCTTTACGCATCTGCATTAAAGATATATTTGCCTCAGACAAAATAGTTCTTACATATCTTGGAGTAGTATCTGCCTTATGTGAAAGATCTTCAATTGTTAAAAAAGGGTCCTGGCGAGCATGTTCTAATATTTTATCTTTTTTTGTTTTCCATTCTTTATTACTCATCTACTTCAACCCCTATTATCTGAGGACCCTGCTCCATTATTATACAAGGCCCTCAGTTAATTCTCACTTATTTAAATTTTCTTCAACTAAATGACAGGCAGCAAAATGCCCATTTCCATAATCCTTAAACACAGGCTCTTTCTCTTTACATATTTCCATTGCCTCTGGACAGCGGGGATGGAAACGACATCCTGATGGTGGGTCTACCGGACTCGGTACATCCCCTTCAAGTAATATCCTGTCTTTTTCATATGTCGGGTCTGCTATCGGTATAGCTGATAGTAGTGACTGGGTATAGGGATGCAGGGTGTTATTGAATAACTCTTTTTTATCTGTCAGCTCCACTATCTTCCCTAAATACATTACAGCTATCCTGTCACTGATATGTTTTACTACACTTAAATCATGGGCTATAAATAAATAGGTTAAGTCAAACTTATCCTGTAGATCCTGCAAAAGATTGATTACCTGGGCCTGTATTGATACATCAAGGGCTGACACCGGCTCATCTGCTATGATTAGTTTCGGGTCTACTGCCAGCGCCCTGGCCACTCCTATCCTCTGCCTCTGCCCTCCACTGAATTCATGTGGATATCTCCTCATCTGTTCCGGTAATAGACCTACATCGTTCAGTAATTCTTTGACCTTTTCTTTTTTCTCTTTTTTATTACTGACAAGATTATGAATATCCAGTGGCTCTCCTACTATATCTGCCACTGTCATCCTTGGATTCAATGAAGCATAGGGGTCCTGAAAGATAATCTGCATCTCTTTTCTGATACTCCTTAACTCCTTTTTGTCCATGGATAGGACATCTTTACCATCAAATATTATCTTGCCTGCACTCGCCTCCAGTAATCTGAGGATAGTCCTGCCTGTTGTAGATTTACCACATCCTGATTCTCCTACTAATCCCAGTGTCTCTCCTTTTTTTATCGCAAAGCTTACATCATCTACAGCCTTGACATGAGCCACTGTCTTTCTAAATACCCCGGCCTTTACCGGAAAGTATTTTTTTAAGTTCTTTACTTCAAGAAGTTTTTCTTCTGCTACCAATATTTACACCTCCATACTCATTTATGCACTTTCCTCTTTTGCTTTTAATTCTTCCAATTTTTCTTGATGCCAGCAGCGTACTTTATGTCCTGGCTCCACTTCTACTAATGGTGCCTCCTCTGTCCGGCATTTCTCATCAGCCAGTGGACAGCGGGTGTTGTATTTGCAGCCTGGTGGGAAATTAAGTGGACTTGGCACTATACCCGGTATAGCAGATAGTTTTTCTACTTCTTTATCAAGCCTTGGTATGGAATGCATCAATCCCCAGGTATAGGGATGTTTTGGATTTGCAAATAGTGTTTTTACATCTGTGTATTCCACTATCTTGCCTGCATACATTACCGCTACCCTGTCTGATATCTCTGCTATTACTCCCAGGTCATGAGTTATCATCATTATGGCCATATTGAATTTGTCTTTTAAACCGTTCATTAAATCAAGTATCTGGGCCTGAATAGTAACATCAAGGGCTGTTGTCGGCTCATCAGCTATTAAAAGCTGTGGATCACAGGATAGGGCCATGGCTATCATTACCCTCTGTCTCATACCTCCTGATAACTGGTGAGGATATTCATCAACCCTTTGCTCAGGAAGAGATATCCCTACCTTGCGCAACATATCTATTGACTGCTCCCTGGCCTCTTTTTTGTTGACATCTTTATGAAGCAGGATTGCTTCCATTATCTGATCTCCAACCGTATAAACAGGATTGAGTGAGGTCATTGGCTCCTGAAAAATCATGGAGATATCATTACCCCTTATTTTTCTCATCTGGTTCTGACTTAATTTAGTAAGGTCTTTTCCATCGAACATGATACTTCCCCCGGCGATTTTGCCTGGAGGGGATTCTATCAGGCGCATTATGGAAAGTGAGGTCACACTCTTACCACAGCCTGATTCACCTACAATACCTAAAGTTTCTCCAGGATAAATTTCAAAATCAACACCATCTACGGCCTTAACTACACCATCCTCTGTATAAAAGTAAGTCTTTAAATCATTAACATCTATAAGTTTTTTAGCTTCCTTTTTCAAAAATACTCACCTACCCAGATAATTTAAAATTTGAGTGCATATTAACCTCAATATATTTGACTCATTCTATCTGCAGCAATAATTGCATCTTTTAGCATTTCTTCATCAACTTTAAATGGCATATTATGAATAGTCTCATCTTCAGCACAACTTGCCTTGGCTACCTTATAAATATCATCTTCAGTATAAGTATCAAGACCTAAATCTTTTAATGTTGTTGGTAAGCCAACACTTTTACAAAAATATATTACTTCTTCTATTATGTCTATAGGTCTATCTTCCATTACCAGCTGGACAATAGTTGAAAAGGCAACCTTTTCTCCATGTGTACAATTATGTGTTTCCTCAAGTACAGTAAAGCCATTATGAATAGCATGAGCTGCAGCAAGGCCTCCACTTTCAAAACCAAGGCCACTTAATAATGTGTTTGCTTCAACTATTTTTTCTAAAGCAGGTGAAACAACATTGGCTTCAACTGACTGTCTTGCTGCAAGTCCATATTCCAGAAGAATATCATAACTTAGACCAGCAAGTGCAAGTGCTGCTAGTGTTTGCTCTCCCCCGGCCATATTTGGAGCCATTGTTTTTGCCGCAGCATCTGCCTCAAAATATGTTGCCAGGGCATCACCCATACCTGATACTATAAATCTAACAGGGGCCTTTGCTATTACGCCTGTATCTACTAAAACTAAATCAGGATTTGAAGGTAATAAAAGATACTCTTCAAATACTCCTTCTTCATTATAGATAACTGATAATGCACTACATGGGGCATCTGTTGCTGCAATAGTAGGAACAACTGTCACAGGAATATCAGAATAATAGCCAACAGCTTTTGCAGTATCCAGTGTTTTTCCACCACCAGCCCCTATTACTCCATTTAAATCTTCTTTTTCAACAATTTTCTTTAGTCTTTCTATCTCATTTTTTGTACATTCACCATTAAAAGGTTCATAAAAGGTTTTCAAATTTTTAAAACCCTTTTCCATGTCTTCATTTAGAATTTCCTTAAGTTCAGGGTCTACAATAATTAAAAAACTGTCTCCCAATGATTCAAGATACTCTTCTATTTCTTTAAGAACACCTTTACCCTGCACATACTTGCCTGGTGATATCATTACTTTTGCCATAATTAGATTACCTCCATTTTTTGTTCAATCATTTAAATAATCATAAATGGCCTTAAAAATAATACTGCCTACTGCTGCCCCGGGGTCCAGTTTGCCTTTTGAATTTTCACCATAGTATCTGGCCCTGCCAAATTTAGAAATCATATCTCTGGTTGATTTAAAACCATCTTCAGCTGCAACACTGGCTTTTTCAAATGCATTTTTTAAACTTTTACTATTATTATTACTTTCTTCAAGTGCTTTTATTCCTGGAACAATTGCATCAAGTACAGTTTTATCTCCTACATCAGCCTTGCCTCTCTTTTTTATACCTTCTACTGCTGCCCAGCCCATATCTATTATATCACTTAAATTAATCTTATCTTTATGCAAAGATGCCTTCCCTGAGCTCATTAATCCAGTAGCAATAATTGTTCCCATAGTTGCAGCAGCAGAATTTGCCATGACCATTCCAGATTTATATAGTGCTTTTCCTATATCATCATCAGTATATGAATTTAATTCTTCCAGGGCAGCATTAAAACCTTTTACCATGGTTAAACCAAGGTCTCCATCACCCATGGCAGAATCCAGCTCAATTAAATAATCTTTTTGAGCTTTAACTTCTTTAAATATTTGGGCAATTATACCCTTTATATCATTAATACTTAAAACAAGCATATTATTTCATCTCCCATTTCAAGCTGGAGAAAAATGGAGAATATGCCGGGGCATCCAATAGCCTTTTTAATTCATCATCTAATTTCATTATTGATATAGACATTCCAGCCATTTCAAGTGAAGTAGCAAATTCACCAATAAAATTATTATATATCTTAATATTTTTATCTTTAAGTATTTGTTCTACTTTTCTATATACAATATAAAGTTCTTCTTTAGGTGTAGCCCCCAGGCTATTTAATAAAATACTTATTTCATCACCCTCGTTAAAAGGCCCATCTAATAGAATAGATTCAATTAAAGTTTCAGCAATTTCATCAGCAGTCTGGATTTTACCCCTTTTTATACCTGGCTCACCATGTATTCCCATACCAATTTCCATTTCATCATCAGCAATTGTAAAAGTAGGTTTTCCAACCTGTGGTATGATACATGGAGATAAAGCCACCCCCATACTCCGTGTGTTATTTAAGGCTTTTTTTGTAATGGCCACAAGCTCATCAAGAGAAGAGCCTTCTTCAGCACTGGCCCCGGCACTTTTGTATGCATAAAACAAAGCAGCTACCCC